>JBBJOX010000200.1:3572-4188 GCA_037724245.1 Thermomicrobiales bacterium
CGGTCGACTGATCGACCTCGACACGGGCGATCTGGGCGACGCAGGTATTGGCGTCGAAACCAAGGGCGATGCCGATGCCTTGTCCGGTCGAGCCAATGCCGGGTGTCCAGCCGGCCTGAGCAACGGCGGCCTCGAGGACAGCGGCCATCCGCGGGTTATCGGCGAGGTGATTCATGCGGAAGGTGACGGGATCGATACCGGCGGTTTCAGCAAGAACGTCCATCGTGACTTCGCGGGCCCAGGTGTTGGTGGTTGCTCCGTTGACGCGCCAGAAATAGGGTGGTAACGGGGATATACCGTGGTACCAGATGGTGTGGGCAGTTGGCACGCCGTAGACCTCGGTGATGTCGGCGGCCCAATCAGCGGCTGCACCTTGTCCACGCTCGGCGGTTGCCGGGAAGTAGGCGGAGGAATAGAGATCGTAGTTCCAACCGGTCAGCGTTCCCTGATCGTCGATGCCAGCGGCGATGTTGATCTGCATCGCTGGTCGGTACTGACCCTGTGCCAGTTCCTCGGCCCGACTCCAGAGAATCTTGACTGGTCGGCCGAAGGCCACCGCAAGTCGGGCCGCTTCGATATCGGCCATTGGCACAATCTTCGATCCGAAGGCTCCACC
>JBBJOX010000200.1:4198-5447 GCA_037724245.1 Thermomicrobiales bacterium
ACCGGAACCGAGTGTAGTCACGACCACGGCTTCGAGATCGTGACCGGTGATTTCGGCGACGGCGGAGCGGACTGTCTACGGATCCTGGGTCGATGCGTAAACATCAACACGCTCCGGGGTGATCTGCACCAGCGATGTTCGGGGTTCGATCGGTGTGTGACAGACGTATGGTGCCTTGAAGGTGAGCTGAATCGGATTGGCGATTTCCGGTGCCGGTGGTGGTGTCGCGGATTCGTCTTCACTCTCCTCGACCCCGAGCTGACGTCCGGCATCGGCGGTTTCGACAATTGAGTCGTGGATATTTTCGGACGTGATCGGGCTTTGCGGATCGACCCAGGTCGCGGTGACAGCGGCGTGGGCGGCTTCGACCTGCTGCAAGGTTTCGGCGGCGATTCCGGCGAAGTCACCGTCGCGGAAGGTGCCAACGACACCAGGCATCGATTCGGCGGCAGAGAAATCGATTTCGGAAAGGGTGAAGCCGAAGCCGGTTGGGCGAACGATTTTGCCCCAGACCATGCCTTCGACCGTGGCGTCGATGCCATAGATCATCGAGCCGTTGACCTTTTGCGAAACGTCCGGTCGTGGAACGGAGGCTCCGATCATGGTGTAAGTGGCTGGATCCTTGAGAGCGACGTTGGGATCGAGTTCCATCGCTGTCTGCTGTCCGGCGGCGAGTTCGGCGTAGGTGACGGACATGGACGGATCGGTCAGCGAGGCGACGGTGCCATCGACAAGACCGACTTCGGAGACATCGAGCTGGAGCTGCTGGGCACCGAGATCGAGCAACCAGAGTCGCATTCCGGCGCCGGCCTGACGCAAGCGAGGACCGGTGAACTGGGTGCTGAGGCTGCCGAAGGTTCCGATATCGAATGGTGCGGTATCGGTTTGGCCCATGACCGCAGTCACGGATTCAAACGGCAGGGAGAGTTCTTCGGCAATGATCTGGACGAACCCGGTCTGGATTCCCTGACCGTATTCGATCTTGCCGGTCAGGACAGTTGCGGTGCCATCTTCATTGATACGGACATAGGCATCGAGCGATGTCGGAGGCATGGGGCGGGCCGGTGGAACCGGTGTGGTTTCGGGAGTCGCATTCTGGGCGGTGGCACCGGTTTTCCAGAAGATGGTGAGACCGGCTGCAACACCGGCACCCTTGAAGATGGAGCGGCGGGAAACGCTGGCGCTACGAATGGTATCGAGTTCGTGATCGGTGATCATTGCTGACCTCCCTTGTCCACAGTACCGGCGG
>JBBJOX010000201.1:0-3149 GCA_037724245.1 Thermomicrobiales bacterium
ACGCCGGCAGATCTGGTCAAGGCTGCCAGAAGTCCTGCGACACCCGCGACCAGCCATTCTCCACGTCTGGCGGCATACAGGGTCGCCACGGCCAACATGATGAACAGCGATTCTGTATAGACAGCAGTGAAGAAGAATGCGGTCGGGAAGAGGGCGACTGCCAGAATTGTTCGCTTCGCCACTGATGCTGAGAAATCGAGGGATATCAGTCGAAACAGGAGAATGAGAGCAATCAGAAATGCCACATTGGAGACGAGGTAGCCAATGGTTTCAACAGACCAGCCGGTGAGCTGGTTGCCCCAGTCCATCAGCTTCGGATAGAGAGGGAAGAACGCCGCGTTCGCGGATTGTCGCGGAGAGTACCAGTTGATAGCGGTCAGCCGATACCACGATCCGTCCCAGAGACGCATCGGCTCGACGAGCCAATGAGCCAGACCGGACAATTCACCGGGAATGTTTGCCGGATCCTGACCATACCCCCAGGAAGGACCGCCTTCTTCGATGCGACCGAGCCGTACGTATTCCTCTCCTGCCGGGCGTGAACGTCCGTAGTGATAGGCAAGCGTGGCTGGTATCTGCGTCAATAGCCAGTGGAGGGTCCAGACAAGCACGGGGAACGCAAGGGATCCCGAGGATAGAGCGGTTGCCTTCGTGGGTCGCGAGGTTCGCCTGGCTGCAGTTTTTGCCGTATCTGTGCTCAAGCGATATCCCCTGAAATGTGAATCGTTTTTTGCGTAGCGTCTGGGCAGAGTCTGTCCAGAGCCTGCGAAGGATCTCTGACCGAGGCATCAGTTTGGCAAACACAGCAGAGACAAGCTCTGCGCCTAACATGGCCGTGGACTTGCCCGCCCGAAGAGCCGATGCCGGGTCCGGGCAAAGCATAGGCGTCATGCGGTAGGTGCGGCAACGTCGGCGTAGGTCAGAGTTCGCCGATATCGGTACCCGGGGCGAGATTCGACAGGCTGCTCTTGCCGTCCTCACCTTCCTCGATCATCCAGAGTTCATCGAAAATCGGAGCTGTTCGCACGTCGTCGACGTGACTGATGATGAAGACCTGCTGGAATCCTTCGGAGATGGCCGAGAGGTTTCCGAACAGTTCGAGCAAGCGGCTGCGTCGATCCCGATCGAGCGAGCCAAAGACTTCATCGAGCACGAGGAATCCCGGTTGCTCGGCCGCTTGAAGGCCGATCATCTGCGAAAGTGCAAGGCGTGCACAGAGGGCGATCGCATCGCGCTCGCCGCCGGAAAAAGTCGCCAACGGGAACGGGAGCTCGTCGCCGTCCCGAACCAGCACCCCGAAGTTGTCGTCGAAACTGACGTCGTCGTACTTGCCGTCAGTTACCTGGCGGACAAGGTCGCTGGTCATTTCCGAGAGTGCCGGTGTCAGCCTGGATACGACGAACTGTTCGAACTCACCGAACAGATTGTACATCTGGGTCAGTTCGTCGGATTCGCGTTGTCGGGAATCGGCTCGCAGAACGATCGAGCGAATCCGGTTGTGTTCGCGTTCAATTGATTGCCGGGCCGAGACCACTTTCTGGTGGTTCAGTTGTGCCTGCTGATGGGCACGCAATGCTGCGCGTTCGGTCTGCTCAGCGTCGGTGACATTGCGCTCGGCAACCTGCAGCAGTTCGGGATCGAAACCCACGTCGAACAGTTCCTGCTTGATATCGGCAATCTGTTTTTCAATACCGGACATCGATGCTGCCAGTTTCTCGCGATCCTCAATCGCGATCGGGAGCTGCAGGAGTTCCCGGTCGAACCCATCGATTTGCGTTGCAGCGGTGGTGGCAGCATCGCGCGATGAGACCAGTGAAGCAAACTCGTGCTCGTCGAATGCCACGTCATCCAGCAACGTGAGATCGGTATCGAGCTGTTGCCGTGCAATGTCGAGACTTGCGATCGTACTGGCGTAAATCCGGATTCGACTCATCGTTTCCCGAAGCAATCGGGCAAGGCCGAGTTTCCGCGCTGCGGTTTTGATATCGTTCTCGGTCGGTACGGCGTCAACTCGGGCCGCTTCCAGCGAAGTTGCGGCCTGCGTGTCGAGATTGGCGACAGTGAGACGTTGTTCTTCGATGAAACCAACACTGCGTGCCAGACGGTCCTCGATTTTCTTCTGGAGGAGCTGACGTTCGGTCTGCTTTTCGCGTTCCTGTTCGAGCGCCTTTCGTTGAATTCCCAACTCCTGCCCGCGTTGGTCACCTTCGCGAATGCGCGTGTGGATGGAATCGATATCGGCGGCGAAGAGTTCCAGCACATCGTGTTCATCGTGCTCGGAAAACTTCCGGCCGCAGGTTGGGCAGCCATCGTCGAAGTTCGAATTGCGGATGTTGGTGAGCACACGGGTGCGTTTTCCGAGATCGAGTTCGAGCGATTTGCGTTCTGTTTCCCAGGCCGTCATTGCCTGGCGAATCTGGGTACTCGATTCGGCAATCGTCGCCAGCATCGACGTTGGATCGCCGTCCGAGAGCACGGCTTTCTGCTCGGCCAAAAGTCCATTCTGGGCGGTCAGGTATTTGTCGAGATTGGTCCTGGCGAGCGTTGCCTGTTCCGAAGCGGCCCTGGCCGCAATCAACGATGTGTGCCGATGCTCGGCATGGTTGACCGGGTGCGCGGTTGCGACCTGTTTGAGGCGTTCAATCGCGATGGGAACGGCACTGGCGTCTGCATCCGACCATGTCCACTGCGGATCGGCGTTTTCGCTGGCGAGACTTTGCACCTCGCTGGCGAGTTTGTTCACAGTCTCTGTTCGGGTGGTCGCCTGACCGGATCGTTCACGTTCGAGTTCCGTCTTGCGTCGGGATCGGTTCCGCTCACCTTCCGCCGTGAGAACGTCGCGATTCAAATCCGCCAACCGGCCCGCTATCGGGACCAGGCGATCGCGCTCGATCCGGGCACGTTCGAGGCGGGTAATTTCCTGATCCCGCTGTTGCTGTTGTTTCTGCGTCGTCTGCTGGTTTGCCTGGACTCGTTCGAAGCGGTTGCGAACCTCGGTGTGACGATCACGCAACGCCGCCGCCGTGACGAGGTTCGTGCGGGCCTGAGCCGTGGCATCTGTGGCGAACGCTTCGGCATCCATCGCCTCGGAGACAGTTGTTGTCGATTCAGTGACTGCGTGTTCGGACTCGGCGAGTTCGATGTCCAGA
>JBBJOX010000201.1:3159-5432 GCA_037724245.1 Thermomicrobiales bacterium
TATTGCTTGTGCAGGAGCTGGGCTTCGCGAGACGACGTGGTGCGTTCTGCGCCGATCATGATCTGGGCGCGGCGGATGGTTTCCAGACCGAGTAACTTGCCTACCTCGCGGCGGCGATCGGTATCTCGCATGTCTCCGAAGAAATGCAGTTCCTTCTGTCGTGTGAAGAACGTCGCGACGAATGCCTTGTGGCTGAGATCGATGAGGCGCGTACTGACGAACTCGGTGACTTCGCGCGTGCCCTGAACGATCAGCTTGTCCTGACCGTGCTCGTCGACCTCGTAGACAGCGGCACTTGTGCTGGCGCGCTTCAGCTCGCGCTCGACAATCCACCGGCTTCTGGCATCGCGCGATTCGAGGGTGATCGTGACCTTCGGGTTACCACTGCGTCCCCGTGGTCGAATGTCGCGTCCGGCAATTGTCGACGGATTGTACAGGCACCACTCGATGGCCTGGAACAGGGTAGTCTTGCCGACGCCATTGGTTCCGATAACGCCGATCGTTGCCCGTTGCGGAATGTCGATGACGAGCGGATCGACGTACTGCTTAAAGTTTTGGATAGTAAGTTGAATCAGGTTCACGTTGCACCGCCATCGCTTTCGTCTGGCTCGGCAGTCAACAACGCATGTTCGAGGGCACGATCACCTCGTTCGAGGAATCGGGTCGCGAAGTCTTTGGTCAGTGGTGATCCAGTTTTCTCCTGAACGAACTGGGCAAACAAGGTTCGAAGATCTGCGGTCTGGATCGTCTCCCGGCTGGTTTCGGGATCGAGGAGCATCTGTCGTTCAGCGATGAAGTGAGCCAGCCAGACGAACGAAGGCGATTCTCGCCGCACTATCGATTCGACTTCACGGCGAACTGGGCGTTCGATATCGCGAAGGGAAATCGAGACCATGGCGTCAAGCTGGCCCAAATGCTCCAGCTTGCCGAGGATCTGGTCGGCGATATCGCGGGCTGGCTTGAGCCCACCGTAGAGCGGTTCGAGCGACAGCATCGGGCGAGCGTCGATATCAATGTGCCGGACGTTCGGAAACTCGTGATTGTCACCGAGCTCGACCATTGCGTAGCCGGGACTGGCGTCGGCATCGCCAAACCCGAAGCGTTCCGTCGATCCGCTGTACCAAGTCCTCGGCTTCGCTTCCGAATAGACGTGATAGTGTCCGAGTGCGATGTAATCGAACTCTGGATCGAGCAGGTTGGCATCGAGGTATTGCTCGCCTGGTTCACCGTGCGCGTTCTCTGGCATGGCACCAGGAACCACCCCGTGCGAGACGAGGATGTTTCGCTTGCCAGAAGCGACTCTGGTCAGCGGCGGGTCATCGTTGGTCAAAGCGCCGTGCGGCAGTGCCTGAACACGGACGTTGTGTTGCGCGAATTCGTTGGTTTCCGTGACCAGATCGTAATCGGCAACGAAGCGGATCGCCGGCAGTGCGAGTTCGAGAACGCTGTAGACCGAACCATCGGTGCGGAGCCGCGGAGTGTCGTGATTCCCGGCGATCACCAGTGTTGGTATGCCGGCATTCTCGATACGCCGCATTTCCCGGACGAAATGCCGAATCGCATGCCACGATGGTCGACTCTGATGGAAGACGTCGCCGGCGTGAATGATGATGTCGGGCTTGAGGTCCAGAATACTGTCAATCGCCCGGGTGAATGCCTGTTCGACATCGATCGTGCGCTGATTGCGTCCGCTCGCCGGATCGACTTTGGCGTAGGCGCGATACCCGAGATGGGTGTCGGATAAGTGAGCGATGCGGATCGTGTCATTCATTCGAGACCACTTTCTGCCCGGATCTCGCCGAGTTCCTTTCTCACCATGTCCCATGGATTTCGCCGTGAATTGGTCGATCCGGTATAGAGGCGTTTCACCTTCGCGGCCAGATTGTCGATCGTCGAGGCATCGATGCCGTCGCAGTATGTTCGAACATCGGCCAGTTGCGGCGCAGCCCGCCCCATCAATTCGGCGAGTACGCGATTCAGTCCATCGGCCGGGTCTTGAATCCGTTCCTCTCCGCCGAAGACGCGTTGGCCGACTACCCCCTGTACGGTTGGTGGCACCGGGAAAGTGCCAAAGAGCGGCGCACGGAAATGGGCATGGCGAACCAACATCCGGCCTTTCGGCAGTCCAAGCAGTTCGGCTTTGGTCGTTTCGGTGATCGAGCGATAGGCGTTGTTGGTGATTTCCTCGTCTCCAATGCGTCCGTAGAACGATGTCCCGCAGTTTCCGAGGATTTCGCTATCGACCTTGGAGCGGAACTGTTCGGCGCCGAGCA
>JBBJOX010000202.1:0-276 GCA_037724245.1 Thermomicrobiales bacterium
CGGGTTTGGCCAATCGGTGGTGAACGATCTCTCCGATTTCGCGGATCGTGAACTCGAGACGTCGGATCTGGCTGAAGCCGGATTGGCGATGGTGGCCGGCGAGGATATCGACCCGGCAAAACTCTCGATCGTCGGAAACGGATTCGGTGGAGCGCTCGCCTTGCTGACAGCCGGGGCACGACCCGGCATCTACAAGGCCGTGGTTGCGATCGATCCGATCAGCGACTGGCGGCTCGAATTCGCCGAGGCCACTCCGATCTGGCGCACCTGGCTCTC
>JBBJOX010000202.1:286-3676 GCA_037724245.1 Thermomicrobiales bacterium
TCTCTCGCCAGTACGGGCTGCCTCGAACCAATCCCGATCGCTACGCCCTGCGCACACCGTCGACCTTTGCCGCCGTGATCGATGTGCCGGTGCTCCTGGTGCAAACGGCGAACGCGTCGGACGGACGCAAGCAGCAGCTCGACCAGCTGACCGCGTATCTCGATGAATCGGACGTCGTCTGGGAACGCATGGATGCGCCAGACGAGCCGATCGCACAGACACTGCAGCGTGTATCGCAGCATCTCGAAACGTTGTTCGCCGATGTTCCGGCTTCTACGATCGAGGAACCGGAAGGAGCGACCATGTCAGACGAGGTCTGACATTCACTGAGCTGCCGACAATCGACTAGAATGACCGTACACCGGAACAGGGCTGTTCCGCAGCTTATCAGTACGTGGCGTGTCCGATTCCGGCGTTACCCCGAGTTTTCGTTCGAGGATCCGCGCGTCGCCCAGTTGTCAGGTACAGAAAATTGGCAGACATCGTGATTCCCCGGCTGGCCCAGGTATCGCGCCGCGACCTGATCGCCGGGAGTGCAATTGTCGGGGCGGGTGCGGCGGCCCTCACTGTCGGCGTTGCCGCCAACTCGGGTGGCGATCACGGCAACCAGCGTGTGCAGTTTGCTGCGGATACGACGTCCGAACCGACCGAAGGTGTCACACCGACAGAGGCTCCGGCTGATCCTGCGACCCCCACGTCCGTCGTCGAGCGCGCTGATCCGATAGATCCCGCGACGATTCTCGAGACAGCGTCGATCAGCGAGATGCTCGACGGCATGGAAACCGGTGCCTTCACCGCAGTGCAGCTCATGCAGGCCGTGCTCGACCGGATCGAGCTCTACGACCGTCGCGGTCCGAAACTCGGAGCAGTCATCGAAACTGTTCCCGATGCCATGGAACGGGCCCAGGCAGCAGACGATGCTCGCGCTGCCGGCGAACCACTTGGCTTGCTGCACGGTATTCCTGTCCTGGTCAAGGACATCATTGCCACCAACGACGATACACACACCACAGCTGGCTCCTTTGCATTGGAAGACAACGTTGTTGTCCGCGACGCCTTTCTCGTCGAGCAGCTCCGCAACGCCGGGGCGATTGTGCTCGGCAAATCGAACCTGACCGAGTGGTCGAACTTCAAGGGCGATGGCGGCGCTGCGGGGTTCAGCCCACGTGGTGGTCAATCACGCAATCCGTACGATCCCAGCCTCTCTCCATCCGGCTCCAGTTCCGGCTCGGCGATCAGCGTCGCCGCCGGTTATGTCCCGGCAGCGATCGGCTCCGAAACCAACGGCTCGATCATCAGCCCGGCCGCCTACTGTGGCGTCGTTGGGCTGAAACCGACAACCGGACTGGTCTCGCGGTCGGGCGTGATTCCGATTTCGCTCAGTGCGGATTCGCCGGGTCCGATGACCCGGTCGGTCGAAGATGCCGCGATCATGCTGTCGGTTCTGGCCGGGTTCGATCCGGAAGATGTCCTGAACGCGGAACTCGCTGACTACGCGCCAGCCGCGCGATTCGACGAATCGCCGATTCCGGAACCTGGAACCGCCGACTACCGAGCCGCGCTCGATCCCGATGCGTTGAACGGTGCCCGGATCGGTGTCTACCGCAGGCTGTTCGGTTTCAGTGCCGAAGGCGATGCACTGGTTGAGGAACTCCTCGAGCTGATGGCAGACGAGGGTGCCGAGATTGTCGAGGACATTTCCGCCGGTCCGCTGGATGAACTCGACGCCTTCGATCGCTACTCCATGTACCTTGCTGAAATGAGCACCGGGTTCATCTCGTTCTGCGAAACCTACACCCCGGACGGACCAACGCTGAACATGGCGGATGTTGTTGCCTACAACATCGAGCATCCGGATCTGGAACTGGTTTATTCCGATCAGTGGGCGCTGGAAGATGTTGCCAACACATCATTGACACTCGACAATCCGGACTATCTCGCCCTGCTGGAAACGCACAACCAGCTGGCTCGGCAGGATGGTCTCGACGCGATCATGGACGAGGCCGAGGTCGACGTGCTGATCGCGCCGAGTGCGGGCTTGCCCTCGGTGATCAGTCAGACTGGTGAGGAGTACTCGGGTTCGTCGTCCGGATTTGCTGCCTACGCGGGATATCCGTCGTTGACGATTCCGATTGGCGATGTGGACGGACTTCCGGTCGGCATCAACTTCTTCGGCCGCGCCTTCTCCGAGGCCACCCTCCTTGCCATCGCCAACGCCGTCGAAAAACTCGCCCCGAAACGCACCCCGCCCCAGTTGTAAAATCGCCGGTTACGGTCCCGTCATCCTGAAGCGCAGCGAAGGATCCTCCGGCGAAGCCGCCGCAGAAATCCAAGCTCCGGGACTGAACCAAAGGGAGAAAACATGATCGACGTCGTGGAACAATCGGCGAGTGCGTTGCGAGCCGGGCTGGATCGGCGCACGTTTTCCGTTCGTGAGTTGACCCAGGCCTGTCTCGATCGGATCGAGGCGATGGACCAGCAAGGTCCGCAGCTGAACGCGGTGATCGAACGCAATCCGCAGGCACTGGAGATCGCCGATCGGCTGGATGCCGAACTTGCGAGCGGAACCCATCGTGGCTCGCTGCACGGCATCCCGATCCTGCTCAAGGACAACATCGCCACGGCCGACGGGATGGAGAACACCGCCGGTTCACTGGCGCTGGTCGGTGCCAAACCCGTGCACGAAGCGTTCATCACGACTCGGCTGATCGACGCCGGTGCGGTGATTCTTGGTAAAACCAATCTCAGCGAATGGGCCAATATCCGATCGTTTCACTCGACCAGTGGCTGGAGTGGACGCGGTGGCCAAACCGTCAATCCTTATCGCCTCGATCGCAATCCCTCCGGGTCCAGTTCCGGTGCCGCAGTCGCTGCTGCGGCCAGTTACGCACCGCTGACCGTCGGAACCGAAACCAACGGCTCGATCGTGTCGCCAGCATCGGCCTGCGGCATCGTCGGGTTGAAACCGACCGTCGGTCTGGTCAGCCGAAGCGGCATCATTCCGATTTCGCACAGTCAGGACACGGCCGGACCAATGACACGATCCGTGTTCGATGCGGCGCTGCTGCTGAACGTGCTGGCCGCACCGGATTCGTCGGACCCGGCGGTCAGATTTCAGAATGCTCCACACGATTCCACGAAACCAGGTTTCCCGAGACGATCGTCCGGCGATGTTTCGGCAATCGACTACACAGCCGGACTCAGTGTCGATGGATTGCGGGGTGCCCGGATCGGCGTATTTCGCAGTGCCATGGGCTTCAGTACATCGGCCGACGCGACGGTCGAGGCGGCCATCGTCACCATGCGTGCCGCCGGAGCGTTCATCGTCGATCCCATCGAGATCGCGACCAAAGACGAGGTGGAATCGAGCAAGATCGGGTTGCAGATCAT
>JBBJOX010000202.1:3686-5411 GCA_037724245.1 Thermomicrobiales bacterium
GTTCGATCTTTCCGCTGCCACCAGCGGTCTCGACGATCCGGCGTACATCAGCGCAGCCGGGCACCTTCAGAACCTGGCGCGAACCGGGATCGACACAGCGATCGATGAACTGAAGCTCGATGCCATCGTCGCGCCAACCGGATCACCGGCGACGAAACTCGATCTGGTCAATGGCAACCATCACAAGGGCGGATCGTCGACCCTGTCGGCCGTGGCCGGATATCCGATTTTGTCCCTGCCCGCCGGATACAGCTTCGGAATGCCGATCGGCATCTCGTTCCTTGGTCGGGCCTGGAGCGAGGCAACGCTGCTCCGGTTGGGCCACGCCTTCGAACTCGCCACCAATCTCCGCCAACCGCCACAGTACCTGCCCGGCAGCGTCATTCCCGATTGAAACGGAAACCCCAGCGGTAGGCGCAGAGCTGGTCTCTGTCGGAGCTGGTTTGGCGGGCCAATCGTGGGGTCATCAGATTGTCTGTGACCTGATGTGTCCGTCGTTCAACCCAAGGTCAGAGACAAACCCGGACGCTACGAAGCGCATTCGTCAGCGCGTGGCGGACCCCATGTGAGACGGGCGAAGGTGTTGGTGACCCACTTGCCTCGGTGGAGAACTCCGGTAGGATGATGCCGACCGTTACCGAACGTGGGTCCGACTGCGCGCGGCAGAATGGTGGACGCTCACGTCTGGGCAGGAGCGCAACACACGGATGAATTCGGACAAGTCCCCCAACCATACAACCAGCCGACCGGGCGAGGCGATTCGACGCCTCGGGCATCGTGTTCGCACGGCGCCGGTGGTCGGGAATCCCGGAGCGCTGAAGCTCCCTTCTCTCCCTGATATCCTGCAAATCCAGTTACCGGATGCATTGCGCAACAACGCCAATTACCGACGATTCTTCTTCAGTCAGTTCATCTCCCTCTGCGGCACGTGGATGCAGGGAACAGCCTCGTCGCTGGTGATTTTGACCCTGACCAGCTCAGCGATTGCGCTCGGGGCGATCAACGTCGCGACGGCTCTGCCGATGCTGTTGCTCAGCCTGGTTGGTGGTGTGCTGGCCGATCGATTCGATCGTCGGCGCATCATGCTGACATGCCAGGGATTGCTCGGCTCGTCTTCCATTCTCTATGCGATTCTCGTGTTCAGCGATCGGATCGAGTACTGGCACATTCTGGTGCTGGCAACGCTCAGCGGTATCGTGATGTCGTTCGATCTGCCAGCCAGTCAGGCGTTTACGCCTCAGTTGGTTCCGCGGGAGGATTTGCCGGGTGCGGTTGCCCTCGGTGCGGCATCGTTCAACTCGGCGCGTATCGTCGGGCCGACGCTGGCATCGTTGGCGATCGGGATATTCGGACTCGGCAGCGCATTTCTGATCAATGCCGCCACCCTGCTCTTTCCGATGTCGGCCCTGATCATGATCGGCCGAACCCTGCCGAAGCGACAGGTCGCAAAATCGACCTCGTCCGGCTTGGCCTATCTCAAGGTCGGGGTCAATTTCGTCCGCGAACACGATGACATGAAGGGGCTGATGTTGCTGACATCGCTCTGCTCGTTTCTCGTTTTCCCGAACGTGATCGTACTGATGCCGCTTTACCTGACCGATGCACTCGGTGGTGGCGATCAATGGGTCGGGATCGGGCTCTCGGTGCTTGGCGCCGGATCGCTGATCGGCGCAATCCTGTTACTGCGCGGCAGTCGACTCGAAGTCGCCGCCGGACGTCGCCTGC
>JBBJOX010000203.1:0-1176 GCA_037724245.1 Thermomicrobiales bacterium
GACAGCTCGCCAGCTCCCGGGTCGCACAATTTCAGGATACCGGTGCGTCGAGGAATGCGGTGATCTGGTTGAAGAGTTCAAGGGTTTTGGTAATGAGACTGATATGGGTCGTTCCTGGCAGGATCGAAAGCTGCGATGCCGGCAACCCGACATTGTCTCCCGGTACCGCTCCGCCCAGCAGCCGGAAGAGATCGATAGCATGCTCCGGAATCACGACGTCCGAGTCTCCGATGATACAGAGAAGCGGCGAAGCGATGGCTGCAATAATGGAAGGGTTCCAACCTGGAAACTCGACACCGAGCCGCATGGTCTTCCTGAAAACGGTATCGAAATCCTCCGGATTTGGTGATTCATCCTCCCACATCTGGCGAAACTCGATCGGGAAGTCTGATGGTTGAAAGGTTTGCATGCCTTCGAGCACCTCCGGATGCACGCCCTGATTGTTCCAGTTTGTCCCGGCGATCACGAGTTTGCGAACTCTTTTCGGGTGGGCAAGTGCCAGACCCAGTGCGACGTTACCTCCGTCCGAGTAACCAAAGACATCGGCAGATTCGATCTTCAGGGCGGCGAGTGCGGCAGCCGTATCCTCAGCCATCTGTATGAAGGTGAACGGACGGTCGATGTCCCCGGTTCGACCGTGGCCTTGCTGATCGAGTCCGATAACGGTTCGAGTCCGGGAGAAAAGAGGCAGAAGCTCACTAAAGATTGACGTGAACGATCCGAATGCTCCATGCAGGAGGAGAAGCGGTTCGCCCTGACCGTGGACTTCGAAGTACATCTCGAGTTCGCCGATCGGTAGATACCCGGATTCGACGAGCGTACCGGCCCGGGGTGTTGCCTGGGCCTGGGCAGGCGTCGCATTTGCATCAGTCGTGCCCGGTGCGAGGGCAGCTGTTCCGGTCGCGGATGAAAGGACGAGTTCTCTGCGATTCATCATCATTTCCAGTTCCTGTGGTTTCGATGCAGAAAGTGAATACTAGTGTTTCTAACATAGTGTAGTTGTAATATACAAGTTATATTGACAGTAGTGTAGAAGACAGAGTTATTTCCGGGACGCGAACCTAGGCAGAGACAGGCTTTGCGCCTACCGTGAGATGGTGATTTGTGGTCCGGTCGAGATAAACCTGTCGTGATCTACCATAGCGTTTTAGGGCCGACCCTTGTGGTCGACCCGGG
>JBBJOX010000203.1:1186-5395 GCA_037724245.1 Thermomicrobiales bacterium
AGTTCTTTACAGGCTTCCGACGTAGTGCATCCGTTCATCTCGAGGTCCCATGGCGGAACACCCTACGGAATGTGTTCATCCCAGATCTAATCGGACCATTCAAAACCACCACTCGATTGCCATGCTACCGGGTGGTGTAAGAAGTTTCGAGCTCGCCGTCTCGGTCAGGGACCAGCCCGGACCCGCCTGTTGATAGTGACATTGTGGGGTACGCTAGTCGATTGCGCGGAAGACTGCGCAGGCGTTCTGGCCGCCGAAACCGAAGCCGTTGGCGATGGCCGTTGTGATCTTGCGCTCTTTCTTCAGGTTCGGGGTGTAATCGAGATCGCAGTCCGGATCGGGCGTGTCGAGATTGATCGTCGGAGGAACCACCCCGTCGCGAATGGCGAGGATGCAGGCCAGCGAGGAGACTGCTCCGGCTGCCCCCAGCAAGTGACCGAGCATCGACTTGTTGGCCGAAATCGAGACGTTGTAGGCATGATCGCCAAGGGCCGCCTTGAGCGACCGGGTTTCGCCAATATCACCAATGCTGGTTGCCGTGGCATGAGCTGCAACATAGTCGATATCGGTCGGCGAAAGTTGGGCTCGCGAGATTGCCCGATTGATCGCCAGCGTCTGGCCGCGACCAGAGGGATCTGGTGCCGTGATGTGGTAGGCATCGGAAGTGTAGGCACCGCCACGGGCCTCGCAAATCACGCGAGCGCCACGCTTCGCTGCGTGTTCTTCAGTTTCCAAGACAACGATTGCCGCACCCTCGGCGAAGACGAATCCGTTCCGAGCCTTGTCGAACGGGCGACTGGCCTTCGTCGGCTCATCGTTCGTATTGCTGAGTGCGCCCATGTTGGAGAGTCCGGCAATGGCGACCGGGGTGATTCCGGCTTCGGTTCCGCCACAAATGACAACATCGACTTCGCCGCGCTCGAGCATGTAGACAGCGTCGATAAATGCCTGGACCCCAGCGGCGCAGGCAGCAACTGAGGTGACAGTTGGGCCGTGAATTCCGAAGGTGATCCCGATCTGGCAACTGGCCATGTTGGGCGCAAAGAGCGGAATCAGGAATGGACTGACTTTTTTCGGTCCATTCGCAGCCATCACATTGACCTGGGTTTCCATGACCGGAATTCCACCGCCACCGGTATTGACGACGATACCGATTCGCTCTCGATTCTCATCTGTGATGACGAGTCCGGAATCCTCGATCGCCTCGCGCGCGGCCGCCACACCGAGCTGGGCAAAGCGATCCATTCGCCGCGCTGCCTTGAAATCCATGAACTCCTTGGCGACGAAGTCGGGAACCTCACCGGCAATGCGAACATCGAGATTGGAGGCGTCGAAGTTCTGAATCGTACGAATACCGGACCGACCAGCTGTCAAGCCTTCCCAGAAGGTATCGACACCTTGTCCGAGCGGCGTCATCGCACCAACTCCTGTAACCACCACTCGCGTCACTCGTGAGTTCCTTTCCCAATGTCCGGCGCTGGATGCGACACGGTGTGTTCTGGCGGCCCAGCATCTTCTTTGGCTGACATCTCGCCCATGAAGCGTCATTCTACGGGATTCCCCGGAACCACGCATGATCGTCCGGAGCTTACGCCAGAAGTTCGGCTGTTCCGAGATTGGTTACGCTGCGATCGATTCGCTTGATCAATCCCCCGAGAACAGTGCCCGATCCAACCTCGACGAAGGTGTTTGCACCGGCGGAAACCATTGTTTGGACAGACTTCGTCCAGTTCACGGGGCGTTCCATATGGTGTCGCAATTCGATCCGGAGATCGGCGGCAGTCGTGATCGGATCGCCGCTGACATTGCCGACGATCGGGAACGCTGGCTCCGACATCTCGATCCTATCGATCAGCGTAGCGAGTTCGTTCGAGGCATCGGCCATCAAGGGTGAATGCGAGGCGATGCTGACTCCAAGCCGCGCGACACGTTTGGCCCCAGCGGTTTTGGCGAGATCCATCGCTTTCTCGAGGGCCGCGACCTCACCCGAAATCACGATCTGACCGGGACAGTTGGCATTGGCGACGTTGATCACGCCCAGATCGGAAGCTTCAGCACACACGGATGCCAGTTGCGCTTCATCGAGCCCGAGAACAGCGGCCATTCCACCTGGTTTTTCAACTCCGGCCTGCTTCATCAGGCGACCTCGTTCGCGGACGAGTTTCAGGGCAGTCGGGAAATCGATGACACCCGCGGCAACCATCGAGCTGAACTGACCGAGAGAATGGCCGGCGGTGATCATCGATGCTGGTTCGATCGGCAGGTCGCGCATGCGTTCACGAATAGCTTCGAGCGCGGCGATACTGACCGCGAGGATTGCCGGTTGCGCATTCCAGGTGTCCTCAAGTTGATCGGCTGGTCCAGTGAAACAGAGTTCGGAAAGCGGGAACTGCAGGGCGTTGTCTGCCTCCTGCAGGATTCTTCTGGCGGCCGTCGATCGTTCGATCAGATCCTTGCCCATGCCTACAGACTGGCTTCCCTGTCCCGGGAAGACGAGCGCAACGTTGCGGCCCTGCAATGTCTGAAGACTCATCGTTGTCTCCTTGTGCGATGTCATCGAATCGTGTCGCCTGAGTGTACCGCGATCAACCGCGGAAGAATCCTTCCGAATTGAGGATCTGCCCATTGATCCAGAACGCTTCCTCGCTGGTCAACCAGGCAATCGAGCGAGCTGCGTCTTCGGGGGTTCCGACGTGTTTGGCCGGGTGTTCCAGCCGAGCTGCTTCCAGGAAGTCTGGTGTCATCCAGCCAGTATCGGTACCGCCTGGGTTCATGATATTGATGGTAATTCCCTGCTTGATCAGGTCTTGCGAGATTGACTGGGCGAAGGCGATGATCGCACCTTTTGACATGATGTAGCCAAGCTCTCCCGGCATTGGACCGAGGTGCTGGCCGGAACTGAAGCTGACGACGCGACCGTGAGTGCCTCTAAAACGGCGTGCAAATTCAACGGTCAGCATGGCAGAAGCCCGGGCGTTGACGAAGTAATGCCGATCAAGCGACTCGACGGTCAACGTGTTGACATTTTCGCGTGTCGAATGCGCCGCGTTGTTGATCAGGATGTCAATCTTGCCGACGGTAGATTCGGCGGCGTCGAAGACTGTTGTTGCGCAGTCCGGTGCCGAGAGATCGACCTCGATCGCAGCGGCCTCGACGCCGAGTTCCCGAAGCTCGGCGAGCAGGAGCTCCGGTTCGCCCGAGGCGGTGCCGTACTGCTCCCGATCGTACTGCGACCAGTGCGTGAAGACGATGTTCGCGCCGGATGCGGCGAGGACGCGGGCCGTCGCGGCGCCGATGCCAATCAGTCGCGAGGCGCCGGTGATCAGCGCGTTCCTTCCGGTGTGCGTGAGGTTCATGATGTTGCTTTCTTCCTGAGTCCTCTGAATGTGCGTTGCTGGAGAAGCCAGATCGCACGGTCGTAGGTGAGGAGATACGTGATGCCGACAAACGTCAGCAGCGCTTCGGACAACCAGCGGGCACCGGATACCCAGATGCCGTAGGCGGCCAGGCCAAACGTTGTCAATTCGATGATGAGCCGGAGCCAACCCGGTATACCAATCGGTGGATCGGAATTGCGAGAAGGATCATCAGGCACGGCGAACATGCCCCAGACGAAGATCGACAGACCGAAGAACAGGGTGCCAAGGACGATGCCGCTGATACCTCCGTCGGCGATCGACCAACCCCACCAGAAGAGTCCGCTCCAGGCCACCACTTCCATAACGAAGCGAACGGCGAGCAGGATCGCGGATTGTTTCGGTGGTTCCCTTTCAGTCATATTTTCGCAAGATCAGGCAGGCATTTTGCCCACCCAGTCCGAACGAGTGTTTGCTGATCGCGGAGATGGTCGCTGGTCTCGATGAAAGCGAAACGATGTCGAGACCGATTTCCGGATCGGGATTGCGGTGGTTTCGGGTTGGTGGAATGATCTGCTGCTGCAGCGAGAGCACAGCGGTAATCGTTTCCAGCGCTCCGGCCGAAGCCATGCAATGACCAATGGCGCCCTTGACCGATGTGACCGGTATCGATTCTGCGCGATCGCCGAAGACGAGCCGAATCGCTCTGGCTTCGGCAACATCACCGGCTGGCGTCGACGCCGCATGGGCATTGATGTGGTCGATTTCCGTTGCGTCCATGCCGGCATCGCCCAGCGCTGCCTTGATCGCCCGGGCGGCCCCGGCTCCGTTCGGTTCCGGGGCGATCGGGTGG
>JBBJOX010000204.1:0-5389 GCA_037724245.1 Thermomicrobiales bacterium
GAGATCGCCGATTTGCACCACTGAGTCTCCTTCTGCACGTCGTAGCAACGCTCGTATCCGGGCTTCCAGTTCATCGATATTGAACGGCTTGGTCAGGTAATCGTCCGCACCTGCATCGAGGTTGCGGATCATGTCGCGCGCCATGTCGCGCGCAGTCAGCATGATCACGGGCAATCGCGCGTGTTTTCGGCGCATCAACGCCAGAACGTGCTCGCCGTCCAAACCGGGCAGAAGGATATCGAGGACGACAAGATTGGGACGGAGCGTTTCCAGTGCCTGCAGGGCCGATGCACCGTCGGAAATGCAGAACACCTCGAACCCGCGATGATCCAGTTCGAGTTGCAGGAGTCGCGAGATCGATTGATCGTCTTCCACGACAAGGAGTCGTGCTTTCGTGTATCTGCTCATTCGGCGTTTCCCCGGACTGGATTGGTTTCGATCGGGACATTTGGTCGACTGATGCGCCAGGCAATGGCCAATCCGGCGAGGGCGACAACCGAACCGACGACGCCATCCAGCAGGTAATGGTTGGCGGTCAGAATCGTGGCGCTGTACATCAGCACCGGCATCGTCAACGCGAAGAGTTTCCAAAACCGGTTCGTGGACAAGCTGAAAATCGCCACGCCCATCAGTAGATTCCAGCCCACGTGCAGGCTCGGCAACGCTGCGTATTGATTGGTAAATGCCGGCGGCTGCAGCACACGGTACGAATTCGTGTGGACCGTGACCGTGTCGACAAACCCGAATTCAGGCATAAATCGCGGTGGAGCCATCGGAAACGTCACAAAGAAGACAAGGCCGATCGCCCCGGAAACAAGCAACGCCGTGCGGTACACGGGAAACATCTCGCGGTGTCTGAGCAGGAGCCAAACCAGCGTTCCAATCAGCACCGGCCAGTGCCCGTAGATGTAGATCGAGTTGACAAGCGTGACTAGCCAATCCCGATCGAGCGCCCACGCCTGAATCTGCACTTCATGGAAGATACCCAGACGCTGTTCGATCCGAACCAGTTCATTTGCGTTGGTAATTGCTTCGCTGAGTTTGCTATCCATCAAACCGCGAACCAGGAAATAGAAAAAGATGAACACGCCGATGATCGCGACTTCGCGAGCGGCGATTAATCCAACGGGCAATCGTCGGGAAGCGGTCATTGGTCCTCCGCTTGTGCCGATTCGATGTCCCCGTGACACTGCGACACTCATTCCACTGCTCCTTTGCAGGGAAGAAGGCAGGAAGCACCCGGTTGAACCCCCTACCCTCATCGTGATTCTCCCGATCATGCCTGATGCGTATGACGCGATTTGGTCGGACCTGTCACAGATGTGTCACGCCGGATCCGACTTTGGACGAGATGTGCTGTGACGCCGGATTCCGTCGCCGACGGCTGACGATCTGGTTCCAGAATTCAGCGTAGGTTCAGGTGTCGCGTGCCGCTACTCGCAGATTGCGCCGACCGTCACCTCCATGACGCAAAGTAAAGTGGTTTCGTGACACGTACGGACCTGATCGAGAGGGTAGTTGCGATGCATGCAATTGCCGGCTCCTGGTTGGTGTCGGACGCGTTCAATCGGCGGGGGCCCATTAAGGACTCCCCTACGAATAGATGTAGGCAAATATTCGTGGGTTATGCAGCAACCGCGAGGGCCGTAGAACTGTTCGATCACCTGGTCATTCTGGTAGGCGCAGAGCTTGTCTCTGCCGGGGTTTGAGTGGCGGGCATGGTTGGTCGGCGGGAGCCCATAAAGGACTCCGCTACGAATAGATGATGTAATCCAGTAGTATCGTTATGACCTACCGTGCGGGGTCTCCCGACATCGGTTCGGGATGGGGGACGAATCTCTCAAGCCACGAGGGGAGCCACCAGTTCCAGTGACCCATCAGTGAAACCAGCGCGGGAACAAGCATGGCGCGGATGATCGTGGCATCGATCAGGATTCCGGCAGCCAAACCGGTTGCCATGATCTTCAGTTCGGTGACCGGAGCCGAGGCCAGTGAAACGAATGCCAGGAAGAGAATCAGCGCTGCGCAGGTAACCAGGCGACCTGTCAGCGACAATCCGCGGATCACCGCGTCGTCCGTATCCTTGCTCGAGTCATATTCCTCACGCATACGCGCCATGATGAAGACTTCGTAATCCATCGAGAGCCCGAAGAGAAAGGCGAAAACCATCACCGGGATCCAGTCGGTGATCGAACCCGTCGAGGGAATATCCCAGATCAGACTCGAGCCCCAGCCGTATTGCCAGACGAGCACGAGCACACCGTAGGCAGCTCCGACCGAGACAATGTTCAGCAGCAGGGCCTTGGCGGGAAGGATGATCGAGCGGAAGGCACGAATCAGCAGAATGTAGGTCACGATCGCGATGGCCAGCGCCATCCAGATGAAGTTGCCGTAGACGCTTCTCGAAAAATCCGCACTGCCGGCGATCCCGCCACCAACCTGTGGCTGCCCGGCAAGTGGGTCGATTGCCGTTCGGATCCGGTCCAGCAGCTCGCGATGATCGGATGCCGACCCTTCGTCCTGCGGGAGGATGGCGATGACCGGCGCATCGGCCCGGCCCGTCACCACTGCGGCCCGCATCCCTTCGGTTCCGGCGACCGATGTCAGCACTTCGTTGGCGTCGCCATCGACCACGACTTCGAGCGGCGTCATCACGCCGGAATCGATGCCGGATGTTTCCAGGGCCTCCAGGCCGAGTTGGGCATTCCCTGTTCCATTCAGGGAATCCGGCCGCGGCGCACCGATTTCCAGTTGTGTCGCCGGAATCAGTAAACCAAGTACGATCACCGAGGCGATGATCGCAGTCGCCCAGCGATGTTTGACGACAAAGGTCGACCACTTCCGCCAGCCAGCGCCCGAATCGGTGCGGCGACGGAATCGTGGCCAATCCAGCCGGGGACCGATCGTTGCCAGAATCACCGGCAGCAGGGTCAAGGTCACGATGATCGAGATGACCGGGATGATTAGACCACCGATGCCGATGCCGCGAAGGAAAGGGACCGGGAGGACGACGATCGCGATCAGCCCAACGCCAACCGTCGAACCGGAAAAGACGACAGCGTGGCCCGCTGTTTCCATAGCGCGTTGCACCGCGAGCTCGTTCTCGAACCCGGCGGCACGTTCTTCACGCCACCGCGTCACCACCAGCAGCGCGTAATCGATCGCGATTCCGAGACCAATCAGTGCCACCAGATATTGAACAACGGTATTGATATCCATGAAACTGGCGATTCCACCGATCACCAGAAAGGTCGTGATGATGGACACGGCGGCAATGATCAATGGCAGGATGGCCAACGCCGACCCAAAGATGTAGAGCAGTACGATCAAGGCCCCGGCGGCACTGATCAGGGTTTCGGCGAGCACACCACCTTCTTCTTCCTCGGCTGCTCCCGCTTCTCCTGATATCAGCTCGAGCGTTCCTGAAAGCCAGACCGGTGATCCACCAACGGTCAACGAGGCGACTCCCTCTTCCAGTTCCGGAGTAACGGACGAGAGGCCCTCGCCTTCATACGGAAGGTAGACCAGGGAGAAAACGGTCCGCCGATCCTCGGAGACGAATGCGTCGTCACCAGTGGATACCCAGCTGACGATCCGGGGATTCGGCGCCCGTTCGGCAATCATGGCATCGAGCGCTGCCAGTTCCTCGCAGACACCCGCTGTATCGACGGTTGTTCCCTCCGGCAATGTGACGACTGGCACCAACGGGTCGGTGAGGGCTCCGTTGCCATAGCGTTCGAGAATTCGGCCGTTGGCGTCGGCACTCTCGGTTCCAGGGAATTCGAACGAGGTCGACAGTTGCCCGATCGCGGGAGAGACGAGCGCCAACCCAATCGCAAACACAACCAGCCAGATCGCGAGTACGAGGCGCTTGTTCGCCAACACATAGCGTGAAATCGATCCGGTACTCACCATGAACTCCAATGCTTCAGTGTCGAAGTGCGCCTTCGGCGACTTGTAGATTGCAGTCCACCGCCAGATGCATTGAGACTACTCGATTCAGTATTGCTGCCGCCCCTAAGAGGGTTCTAAGAAACGATGAAGCCCCGGCAAACAGGTGCCAGGGCTTCGCAATTGAGGCAGTTGGCCTTGGTTGGCGCGAATCCGCAGTCGATCGCTGGAGTTGAGCACTGCGTTGGGTGGCGAAACGTGTCAGGGACGGTTCAGTGGCAGCAACTCGAGGAGGAGGCTGATGGTTCGTATTCGTCGTGACGCTTCCACCAGGAATAGGCTTCGGTTTTGGGCCACCCAGCTGGAGAATCTTCCCATTCTTCCTGACGCCCATACGGTGTCAGATCGAGGTACTTGAATGTACTGATAAAGGTTTCGCCGCCGCGTGCCTCGACCTTTGTGGAGCGGAAGATCCGGTCACCATCGCGGACGAAAACACTGATCATGTGGTGTTCGCCGTCGTCCTGGGTCGAGCCCATATCCTGATTGAAGGATGTTTCGAACGAGGACACCCATTCCTGATCCCAGCCCATGCGCTGCTTGTATGGAAGAAGCTCCTGCAGCGGTGCGCGCGAAATGAGGACGAGCGATGTGTCCCGCGCGTTCAGATGCTGGACTGGACCCATGTGATCGACAATCATCGAACACCCGTCGCAGCCCTCACCCTGACCCGGTGCGAACATGAAGTGATAGACCACGAGCTGCGATCGATCACCGAACAGGTCGAGAAGCGTGACCGGACCATTCGTTGACTCGAAGGTGTAGGGAGTCGTGATTTCGACTACGGGCTGTCGTCTTCGCTCGGCGTTCAGGGCATCGCCGGCCCGCATATAGGCTTTCTCGCTGACGAGAAATGCCTCGCGGGCGGTGTCCCATTCCTGCTGGGAGACGACGGGAGGGAGTGCCGTTCGAACTTCGGTAGCCATGGTGAGTACGTCCTTTCGACGAGTCGCGATTGTTCGACTCGTCCAGACTACCGGGTCACCCACTCCGCGACTTCTTCCATGTTGCGCAGCGACTTCTCGTGACGACCATGGCTTTGTAGAGTTGAAGGAATCACAGCTTTATGTCGCCCGAACCGCACAAACTTAAGGTCTTCGACGACCTTCTCGATTGGGAACGCGAATCTCAGACGGCGGCGAGTTGTTCGCGGATCTGGGTGACGGCAGCGGGGATACCATCGACGGGCATGGCCAGTCCCTCGAATTCAATCGAGAGGAACCCCTGGAACCCGGCCTCCTGCAGGAGTTTGCCGATCCGGGTGTAGTCGAGCGCGTAGTCGCCGAAGTAGATTGAGCCGCCGTGATAGGTCTTGGCATGAAGCAGGGCGACATGCGGCAGGATCTTCGCCATCTCGGCGTACTGGTCCGGCTCCTGGATGAAGTTGCCGGTATCGAGTACGAGTTTCAGCCACGGTGAATCGACACCATCGAAGATA
>JBBJOX010000205.1:0-5372 GCA_037724245.1 Thermomicrobiales bacterium
GAATTCGACGATTGTTCCCGCTCCGGAGCCGCCTTCGATCAATCGGTACGACGTGTTGCGAACAGATGAGGGCGCTACGCGAAGATGATGTTCACGAAAATCGGTGACGATGGCGTAGATGAGATGCGCCGGAAATGGCAAATCCCGGGTGACACTGTTCTCGATGGTGTTCACGTAGAGGATCCTCTCGGAATGGAGTGAGGATGCTTGTAACTGTCAGGCACGCTTTTTTGCCTGTAGCCCAAAAGTACCAACCTGCATCCGAAAGGCACGACAGCGGGGACTACGAATGATGGGAATGGACGCAGAAGTTTCCGTCTACCAGTGTTATGTTGCAGCGGAGTCGACGAGCCCTGGCTGGTGCGAATACGCCTTCTCTGGATCGGGCCGGATCACCGGCGATCGGGTTGAACCATGCGTCGTACTGCGCAAATATGCGCGCATATGATCAATCGTGTTGCCGCCGTGACATCATACCCGCAGAACGACGTTGCCTCTGGCGGCAGGAGGCGGTCGCGGTTGATCATGTTCAGCAATGTTTTTCTGGCGGATCAATGTTTCTTCCGGTGAATGGTGTTCTCGCGAATTCTGGAGAATGGTGTGGTTGAGACGGGTGAGCTGGGCAGAGGATACGGGCGCCTGGTGGGTCGGACGGCGCTCGTCACCGGGAGTACCCGCGGACTCGGGCGGGTGATTGCGGAATGGCTGGCGCGCGATGGCGCAGACGTTGTGACAACCGGTCGCGATCAGGGCGACGTCGATCGGGCGGTCGAGGAAATCGGTGAATTCGACACACGTGTGGTCGGGATCACAGCCGACCTGTCTCGCCTCGACCACGCACACCGCCTGATCGAGACCGCGTTCGATCAGGCTCCGGGGATCGACATTGTGGTGAACAATGCCGGGATGAGTGTTCCGCAAGCGTTTTACGAATGTTCCGACGCCGAATACGAGTATCAGCACAACGTTAATCTCCGATCGCCGTTCGTGATCAACCAGGTTGCGTCACGACGTTGGATCGAATCGGCGACGCGTGGGCGAATTGTCAATATCAGTACGGTTGGCGTCTTCGCGGCGCATGCAGATCGCATGGTCTACAACATGGCCAAGGCCGGGGTTCAGGCAATGACGCGAAACATGGCTCACGAACTAGGGCCATTTGGCATTTCTGTCAATTGTGTTGCACCCGGGAATGTTGCCGACCGACCGAATGTCGAAACGTTTTCCGATGATGATCGGATCCGGATGAATGCTCGTATCCCCCTCGGCAGGATCGGACGAGCCGAAGACATTGCCTCAACGGTTCGCTACCTGTGTCTGCCGGAATCAGCGTGGACAACTGGCCAGACGCTGCTGGTCGACGGAGGCATGATTTCGGGCATGGCCGATCTCGCGATTGCCGCAATCAAGGACGACACATCTTCATGAAAGCCGGACTTTATACCTACGCCTGGGATCTTGAAGCGGTGGGTTACGACACTGCAGTCGGTCAAATTGCCGAGGCTGGTTTCACGGCGGTGAATCTGGCGACGTCGTATCACGCGGGGAAGTTCATTCTTCCCAGAAGTCCGAAGCGGCGAGTGTATTTTGCCGAAGACGGATCGATTTACTTCAATCCTGATCTGGTCAAATATGGCCGAATCAGGCCGCGTGTCAACTCGATGGTCAATGCCGAAGGTGATCCGGTCGGCCGATTGACCGAGATGACGCGAAAGCATGGGCTCGACTATGTAGCCTGGACGGTGTGCCTCCATAACTCCTGGATTGGTGAGCGCTATCCCGATGTGACGATGCAAACCGCGTTTGGCGATCCGCAATGGCACTCGCTGTCACCGGCCCATCCCGATGCCCGCGCCTATCTGCTGGCAATGGTTGGTGATTTTGCATCCCGCTACGATGTCTCGGCGATTGAGCTCGAAGCGCCGGGATACATGAGTTTTGCCCACGGATACCATCATGAGATTTTTGGAGTCGATGTCGACGCAGGGGTCGACCGGTTGCTGGGAATCTCCTTCAATCCGGTGGAGGTCTCCGGAGCCACTGCAGCGGGAATCGACGCCGAACGGATTCGCCTGCGTGTTGCCGACACGATCGATGCGATCTGGAATCGTGGGGAGCCGTCCAGCATTGCCGATGCGCTGATACTCGATCCGGAGATCGTTGCCTATGGCGACTGGCTCCATGCGCAGGCGATTTCCCTGGCCGAGGAGCTGGCGGAAGTGATCCGATCCGCGAATTCTGCGATCGTGGTGCGTCACTTCGCGGCGATGGCACGTGGCGAACAGGTGAATGTTGCGGACCCTGTGCTGGCGACCGCCGATGAGTTGCTGAGTGGGTACGCAGCGACACCGCCCGAGATTCACCAGCGCTCGGCGGCGTTCGAATCCGCCGGTAAACCATGGTGGGGCATGCTTCGCGCAATTGCTCCGGATTTCCCGACGGCGGACGGACTGGCCGACATGGTTGCGGCGTGGCGAGGGACCAGTGCGGTTGGCATCGATGTGTACAACTACGGCCTGATGACGCAGCCGAACTTCGACGCCTTGGCGAAAGCGCTGCGGGTGTAGCCGCGGATCGCTGGTTCTGAGTTGTGTCGTCGGCTACGGTTTCGCGTCTGGCAACTCTGGCAACTCTGGCAGAGACAAGCTCTGCGCCTACCGTATCCGAGAGGAATCCGCCTCCGACTGTAGGGCTCGACCCTTGTGGTCGACCGAGGTTTCGCGTTCGGCAACCCTGGCAGATACGAGCTCTGCGCCTACCGTGTCCGAGGGGATTCCGCTTCCGAGACGGGAGGGTCTGATCCCGTCGATGACCTTGAGGTTCGGAATCTCTGGGCTCGGTTAGGCACAAAGCCAGACCCTGCTGTAGACGGAATTGCCGTTACTGCGGTTGGCCGCGTCCGGTTTCTTTCTGTAGTTCATCGATCATCGAGGATGCCTGGGCCTTGGTCAGGTTCGGATCGAGATCGGCTTCCGATTTGCCCGCCTGTTGCATCAGGGTCGACAAATAGGATGCCTGTGGGCCGGTCATCGGTTCGTCACCAGTTGTCCAATCCTCGGGGTCCTTGATCGGGTTCTGGGACTGGTCGGGCAAGTTCTGCTGAGACATTGATGGTCCTCTCTGGTCATTCGATGATTGACGCTGCAATTCCCAAACGAACGCATGTTCTGTGCCGTGGAGTGGTCGCTACGCACAGAGTGGTGACTGCTTGCCTGGCCGTGCGCGATGCATTGCGGAACGTTCTGTCCTTTCCTGACCGGCGCACTCCGTGGTAAAACCAGAATCAATCGTGGAACCCGACACAACCAGATTTCGAAGGAGCAGCATGACCGTTCGCGTCCTTTGCGCCGGTGATATTCACATTGGCCGCCAGACCAGCAAAACGCATCAGCAGTATCGGACCGCCGATGCCTGGACCGCAATCGTTGATCTCGCACTCAGGGAACAGGTCGATCTTGTCGTAATCAGTGGCGACATGATCGACAAGGTCGGCAAGTCGTACGAATCCCGCGGACCGTTGGCCGCAGGATTGCAGCGATTGAAGGACGCGGCGATCGACGTCGTAGCGGTCACCGGAAATCACGATCACGATGTGCTGGCGTCGATCGCCGGGCAGCCGGGATTCGAGCATCTTCGATTGCTTGGTATTGGCGAAAAATGGGAGCAGTTCACACTGCGCCGCGACGGTGTCGATGTACTTCATGTGCTGGGATGGTCGTTTGCGCATGAGCATGTCGATGTCAGCCCGCTGCCGACAGTTCCACACATCGAGCGGGATGACCTTCCGGTGCTCGGGCTCCTTCATGCCGAGGTCGATGTGGCGTCGTCGCGCTACGCTCCGGCCAGTCTTTCGCATTTTCGCGGACACGATGTTGATTTCTGGCTGCTGGGACATATTCACAAACCGTGGCATTACGTGGGCAACAACGTGCTTTACCCTGGATCGCCGTATGCGATGGATCCCGGTGAGCCGGGAGTGCATGGTGCGTGGATGCTGACACTCGATTACGGCAAGGCACCGGACGTCACGCTGATTCCTCTTTCGCCTGTCGAATACCGGACCGTGGTGATCGACGTCAGCGGTCTGACCGACGAGGTGCATTTCGGCAACATCGTGCATGATGCTTTGACCCGTGACGCCGAGGCGACGACAGCCCAGCATGATGAACGGCTTCGGGAACTGAGTATCCGGATCCATGTAGTTGGTGAATCCACTGATCACGCAAACGTGGACAGGTGGCTGAGCCGGTTCCAGCAGGACACCGATTTTTCGGCGAGTCGATTGCCGATGGTGATCGACAAGGTGTCGAATTCGGTTCGACCGCCAATGCAGCTCAGGGAACTGGCGGCAGGCAATGGACCGGCGGCGGAGCTGGCGAGTCTGATCCTTGCGCTGGAGCAGGAGACGCTACCGGATCCGTATGCAGACTTCGTTGGCGAACTCGTCGGCGACCTCAATCAGGTGTCGGATCATTCCAACTTTTCGCAGCTGCGCGATCCGGACAGTCCGCTGGACCTCGCACCGGCAGCCGTCCGGACGATGGTTCGTGATCGAAGCTGGGCACTTCTCTCAGCGTTGATTGGCACAAGGGATGACGCACGATGACGGAACAGTCCACTCCCCCGGCCAACAGACTGACACTCTCATCGCTCCAGATCGATCGCCTCGACGGGATCGATATTCCATTTTCGATCGGTGATCTTGTTCCTGGAATCAATCTGGTAATTGGCCCGAATGCCAGTGGTAAATCCCGAACTGCAGCGGCGTTGCGGACATTGCTCTGGCCCGCCCTGAGCGAAACGTCGTCGGTCATTGGCGGAAAATTCAAGGCAGGTGATTCCGACTGGATTGTCAAGATCAACGGTCGAAACGCAGATCTCTGGCAGGACGGCCGGGCGATGACAACGTCGGTGGTCGAAGCGATGGCCGAGAACGACCGTGATCGGTATCTGTTGTCATTGCAGGATCTTCTGCACGCGATCGATAAACCATTGGCCGAGCAGATTCAGAAAGAATCAGCAGGTGGCTACGACCTGCCGAAAGCGCGGACGATCGCGGATGTTCCAAAATCCCTTCCCAAGCCAAAAGGCAGTGGTGAACTCAAGACGTACAACGCGGCCAGAAACGAGTTGCGGTTCCGCCAGGATGGCGATGCCAACCTGCGGCTGCAGGAACAATCGCTGATTGCTCTCGGGCAGGAAATCGAGTCCATCCAGGTTGCGGGGAGCAGGGTTCGGCTGATTGACAAGGCGCTCGAGCACGCTGACCTCATCACAGAGATTCACGATCTCGAAGCCAGACTTGGTGTCTTTCCGGAATCTGTGTCGCGGATGGATGGTACGGAAGCTTCAACACTCGCATCGTTGCGGTC
>JBBJOX010000206.1:0-5361 GCA_037724245.1 Thermomicrobiales bacterium
GGCTGCAGGGACACCCCGATCTGAGCAAACTTCCGGGTCTCGATATGTCCACCGGCTCTCTGGGCCAGGGACTGTCGCCTGGAATTGGCATGGCTCTCGCGGCCCGACAAACCGGAAATCCGGCCCATACCTGGGTCATCCTCGGTGATGGAGAACTTCAGGAAGGGCAAATCTGGGAAGCCGCCTACGTTGCGGCCAGATACAATCTCGATTCCGTAACCGCGATTGTCGATCTCAATACTCTGCCCCAGTTCAGCTGGCCCGATCAGAAAGGTGTCACCCGGGACGTTGCCTACGGCGACGCTGCCAGGCGGTTCGCCGCGTTTGGCTGGCACACCATCGAAACCGATGGACATGACCACGTCAGCCTCGCCAACGCGTTCGATGCTGCCGGCAAACATCGAGGACAACCCACAGTCATCATCGCCAGCACCGTCAAAGGTAAGGGCGTATCGTTCATGGAAGGCGACTTCAACTGGCACGCCAAGGTTCCCACCGTCGATGAACTTGCTGCTGCAATTACCGAACTTCGCGCAGGAACGCCTTGAATATGACCACTCAATCCCTGTCCTACACCATTCAGGACCAACTTGAAGCGCAGCGTGACGCCTGGGGCAACCATCTCGTTGCCATGGCAAACGACAATCCCTCGATTGTCGTGCTCGATGGTGATCTCGCAAATTCAACCAAAGCCGACATCTTCGCCGCGGCCCATCCCGATCGCTTCTACGAAATGGGTATCGCCGAGCAGAACATGCTCGGTGTCGCCTCCGGCATGGCGACGCTTGGACTCGTCCCCTGGATCAGCACCTTTGCTGCCTTTGTCGCCAAGCGCGCCCTCGATCAGATTCGGGTTGTCATTGCCCAGCCCGGACTCAATGTCAAAATGTGCGGCGCCTACAGTGGAATCCTGACCGGTAAAACCGGCAAGACACATCAGTCGATCGAGGATCTGGCGGTGTTCCGCGCGATGCCGAACGTTGTCACCATCGCCCCTGCCGACGCCAATGAGCTCCGTGCCGCGATGACCGCAATGATGGCCGACCTTCGCCCAACCTACCTTCGCGTGACGCGCGATCCTGAACCAGTCATCTTCCCGGAGGATCACGTCTTCGAAATCGGCAAGGCGACGCTGCTTCGAGAGGGCACGGACATCGCCATCATCAGTACCGGCACCCAGACGGCCCGTGCCCTGCAAGCTGTCGATCTTCTGAAAGAAGAAGGAATCAGTGCTTTTCTCCTTCACGTCTCCACTCTGAAACCGCTCGATGTCGATGCCATCGTCACCGTTGCCAAACACACCGGAGCGGTAGTCACCTGCGAGGATCACTCGATCATTGGCGGATTGGGAAGTGCCGTTGCCGAGACGCTCGGTGAACATTTCCCGACACCGCTGCGTCGCGTTGGTTTGCAGGACGTCTACGGTGAATCGGGCCCCAACGATGCTTTGCTCGAGAAGTACGGGTTGACCGCCGAACACGTCAAAACTGCAGCAGTTGAGTTACTCGCTGGAATTGCGTCGCGATGAGGCCGCGACCCAGGATTGCCCTGATCGGATGCGGACGCATCGGCCAGATCCACCTTCGTTCCCTGATCTCGATACCTGATCGTTGCCAACTGGCAGCGATCGCCGATCTGCACGAGCCTGCCGTCCGCACATGTGCCGAAACCTACGGAATCGAAAATTGGTCGACCGATGTCGGCACGATCTTCAATGATCCATCTATCGATGCCGTGATCATCTCGTCATCGACAGAAACTCACGGTCCGTTCATCGCCGAAGCCGCCCGGGTCGGCATGGACGCCTTCACCGAGAAACCCATCGCGCTCGATCTGGCAGCAACAGACACGGCCCTCGCCGCCGTCCGTCAAGCGGGAACGCGTCTTCAGATCGGCTTCCAGCGAAGGTTCGATTCAGGCTACCGCGCTACGAGGAACGCGATCGAAAATGGTGAACTCGGATCGATCGAGTTCATCCGTGATGCCATGCGTGATCCCGAGCCACCACCGCTCGCCTATACCGAACGCTCCGGTGGTCTCTATCGGGATATGGCAATTCACAATCTCGATTGCGTTCGCTGGCTGACGGGTGCCGATCCGGTCGAAATATTTGCTACTGGCAGTGTTCTCGTCTCTCCGGAAATTGCATCTTTTGGCGATATCGACACCAGCGTGATCACGCTCAGATTCGCTGATGGTGCCTTGGCGACGATCGAAAACAGCCGCAGATCCGGCTTCGGCTACGATGTTCGCACCGAAGTCTTCGGATCCGATGGAGCAATTTTCGTGGGAGAATCCCGCGCTACTCCGGTCCGCACCTATCGAAACGGCGTCCACGAGGATCATCAGCACTTCTTCCTCGATCGATTCGGCCAGGCCTTCCGCACCGAACTCGAATCGTTCGTCGGCGCAATCGCCAACGACATGCCGGTCGCAGTCACCGGTGAAGACGGTCGAGCTGCCTTGCTTCTGGCCTACGCTGCAGAAGCATCGCGGCTCCGAAACGCCCCGGTGAAGATTGCTGACATTGCCAATGATCATCAGAAAGAGGTTATCGATGCGACCGCCTGAAGAACTCCTGATCAAGCCGGATCACAACGAACCTACCGGCAAGCTGATCGATGTCTCCATCGAAGATGCCGGCTGGAGCTTCGTCACACTCCGAATCCACAAGCTGACCGCCGGAACAACGCTTCAACTCGAAACAGGCGACGAGGAAATCTGCCTCGTCCCACTTGTCGGACGTTTCGAAGCACATGTCCTCGATCAGGCGTACACGCTCGATCGACCTGGCACCGTGTTCGATGGCAAGCCGTCGGCCCTTTACGTGCCGATCGATTCAGAACTCTCGTTGACTGCAATCAGCGATGGCGAAATTGCCGTGACCGGTTCGAAAGCAACCCGCCCATTCCCGGTTCAGTTCATCGCCCCGGACGATATCGCCGTCGAATTTCGCGGCGCCGGCAATGCCGCCCGTCAGATCAACCACATCATCAAACCGGAATTTGCGGCCGACAACCTGCTCGTCGTTGAAGTCTTCACACCGAGTGGTAACTGGTCGAGCTTCCCGCCGCACAAGCACGATGTCGATGACATGCCCCGGGAATGCAATATCGAGGAAATCTACTACTATCGCATCAGCCATCCCGATGGATTTGGACTCCAGCGTCTGTACACGGCCGACGGATCATTCGATCATGCCTGGGTGATCAAGGATGGAGATTTGCTGCTTGTTACCGAGGGGTACCACGCATTTGCGATCGCCCATGGTTACACCGGGTATTACCTCAATATCCTCGCCGGACCAGGAGACTTCCGTTCGATGCAACCATCCGACGATCCGGTTCACGCCTGGGTTCGCGGGAGCTGGGACGATGCGATGAACGATGGAATCACCAGCTGGTCAGCGATCGATGACAGGCAAAACGGCCAGGCCGGCAAGCGCTCAATCTAATCCTAACTACGGGAGACATTTATTATGACTATTCGACGAATGACAGTGGCGCAGGCCACCATTCACTTTCTGGCCGCCCAATACAGCCAGCGAGACGGTATCCGCCAACGTTTGATTCCTGGAGCGTTTGGCATCTTCGGGCATGGCAACGTCACCGGGCTGGGACAGGCACTGGAAGAAATCGGCGCATCACTGCGAGACAACGGGACGGATTTCCCGTTCATCCGGGCCCAGAACGAACAGGCGATGGTCCACTCCGCCGTTGCTTTTGCCAAGATGAAAAACCGGTTGCAAACTTGGGTCTGCACGTCATCCGTCGGACCCGGCGCAACGAACATGATCACAGGTGCCGCCTTGGCGACAGTCAATCGACTGCCCGTCTTGCTGCTCCCGGGCGACACATTTGCCAACCGGATTCCGCATCCTGTCCTGCAGCAACTCGAACATCCGTCCAGTCAAGACATGAGTGTCAACGACTGTTTTCGACCAGTGTCTCGGTACTTCGACCGGATCAACCGTCCCGAACAATTGCTGTCATCGCTTCCCGAAGCAATGCGCGTCCTGACCGATCCCGCAGAAACCGGCGCAGTCACCATCGCCATGCCCGAAGACGTCCAAACCGAAGCCTTCGACTTTCCGGAATCGTTCTTCGCACCGCGAATCTGGAACGTCCGGCGAACTGCACCGACAGATGACGATTCATCCATGGCGCTGGAAATGATTGCCCGGGCTCGAAAACCATTGATCATCGCTGGAGGCGGCGCCATCTATGCCGACGCGTCCGAATCACTCGCCACGTTTGCCTCGCGCTACAGCATTCCCGTTGCCGAAACCCAGGCCGGCAAAGGCGTACTTCCCTGGAATCATCCGTGGAATCTCGGACCGGTCGGCGCCAACGGCGGAAGCGCGGCCAATGCCTGGGCGAAAGATGCCGATCTCGTCATTGCCCTCGGCACCAGGTTGGCCGATTTCACCACCGCCTCCAAAACAGCATTCCAGAATCCTCACGTCCAGTTCATCGGCATCAATGCCAACGCCGCCGATGCTGTCAAACTCGGTGCCTATGCCATCATCGCCGACGCGAAGGCCACGCTCGACAACTGGAATCTTTCCGACATGCCTCCAGAAACCCGTTCCACCGATATTGCCTCTCTAAAAGCAGTTTGGGACGGCCAGGTGGACAAGCTACGGACGCCGATCGAAGGTCGACCAGTCACTCAGGCGAACATCATTGGCGCCGTCAACGACGTGGCCGGACCACGGGATGTCGTGGTCTGTGCCGCGGGAGGAATGCCGGCTGATTTGCTCAAACTCTGGCGTCCGGAAGATCCCAAGGGTTACCACGTCGAGTATGGCTATTCGTGCATGGGCTACGAAATCGCCGGGGCACTCGGGGTCAAAATGGCCGACCCGGATCGTGAGATCTACGTCATGGTCGGCGACGGGAGCTACCTGATGCTCCATACCGAAATCGTGACCTCGATCCAGGAAGGTCTGAAACTTACGATCATCCTCGTCGACAATGGCGGATTTCAGTGCATTCGTGGGCTCCAGATGGAATCGGGTTCACCGTCGTTCGGCAACGAACTGCGTTATCGCAACGTCGCCAGTGATCGATTGGACGGTGAGTTCGTCCCGGTCGATTTCGTCCGCAATGCTGAGAGCCTCGGTGCTGTCGCAATCTCGACGGACACAATCGCAAAGTTCTTACAAGCGCTGGAACATGCCAAATCACTGGATAGAACCGTCCTCATCTACATTCGCGCCGATAGTGAAACCCGCGTTCCCGGGTTCGGCGGCTGGTGGGATGTACCCATTGCCGAAGTGAGCAGCGAAACCGGTGTCAATGAAGCGAAACGCGCCTACGATGAGACGCGCCAGCACCAACGATATTTACCAGCCGGGCG
>JBBJOX010000207.1:0-5336 GCA_037724245.1 Thermomicrobiales bacterium
CCTGACGTTGCCGGCCAGCCAATCCACGATCGAGGTTGGCAATGGTTCCCGGCATCAGCTGGCGACTGTGATCAGGTCATCGTGGCCCCAGGCGCAACAGGTCTGGCTCGCCTACGACGCGAACGTGACCCGGCATGCTGCGGAACTTCGCACTGAGCTGGAATCAGCCGGCCTGAATGTTCGCGAACAGGCCATCGCTTCCGGAGAATCGCAGAAAAGCCTTGCGGGTCTGGAGGAGCTCTACGATTGGCTGCTCGGTGGAGTCGTGCAGCGGCAGGATGTTCTCGTTGCACTTGGCGGCGGCAAAGTCGGAGATCTTGCGGGGTTTGCCGCGGCGACGGTACTGCGGGGGATTGGACTGGTCCAACTGCCAACGACATTGTTGTCGATGGTCGATTCGAGCATTGGCGGAAAAACGGCAATCAATCATCCGGCCGGGAAGAATCTGATCGGTGCCTTTTACCAACCTACGCATGTCCTGATCGATCCAGAACTTCTGAAATCTGTTCCAGGTCGCGATCTGACGTCTGGTTGGGCAGAAGTGATCAAGCATGGCGAGATTCAGCAATCGACACCCGGCGGCGAATCCGGGCATTTGCGAAGCGTTCTGCGTCTGAACTGCGAACGACTGACTGATTTGCAGGAACCGGTTCTCTCGTGGGTGATTCGTCAGAATTTGTCGATCAAGGCCGCAGTCGTGATGGCAGATGAAAAAGAGTCCGGACTTCGCGGCATTCTCAATTACGGCCACACGCTGGGACACGCGATCGAAGCATCCGGGTACAGATATCTGCACGGCGAGGCGATCGCAGTCGGGCTGGTGGCTGCGGTGCGACTGGCTGCGGCGATGGGAAGAATCCCGGCTGAAGAAATCGACCGGGTTGAAACACTCGTTCAGAACTACGGATTGCCGATTCGCGCCGAGGTCGATGATGACGAGGTTATGGCCCGAACCGCAAGTGACAAGAAGAAATCAGCAGGCAAACAGCAGTGGGTGCTTGCCTCGAATGACGGGCATGTCAGCATCGAAACCGACGTGCCCGCTTCGTTGATCCAACAAGTCGTTCAGGAAGTCATCAGTCCCTGATCAGACTCTTTTTGTCAAAAGTCAATGGACTCGAGGAATGAGACGATCCGGCTGGTCATGAGCCCGGCGGCTTCGGCGTTGAACGAGGTGAGGGAGCTGTCGGCGAAGAGATGCTGGTCGCCGGGATAGAGGAAGAGTTCGCCAGTTTTGGCTTCTTCGACAATCGCCTCGGCAGCCGGAAGATCCCAGCCGTTGTCGAATTCCGGATCATGCTCCATTGCGTGAATCTGCACCGGAACATCCTCCGGCCAGGCTGATCCGAATTCCGACCGAGGCAGGCAGGCGGAGATCAGAATGGCGCCAAGGGCGCCCTTTCGCGTTTGGGCCAGTTGCTGGGCTGGCCCAACACCGAGCGAGAAACCGACATACACCGCATTCCCAGACAAGGCTTCACCCATCGCGACGGCCTGCTGGATCAACGTGCCGAATCCGATTCGCTTTGCGTATTCGACACCAGCGTCGAGCGTATCGAAGGTGTGGCCCTCGTAGAGATCGGGGGTGTGAACCGTGTGTCCTGCCTCGCGGAGCGTGTCGGCGAAGGAGATGACGCCAGCAGTCAGGCCCTGCGCATGATGGAATAACATGATCTGGGTCATTCGAAAACTCCTCGGTTCGCGCTACTCGATCGATCGTCAGGCTAAATAGTAGGTATCCCACCGTGAACCGGGCAACAGGAGTGGCTACCAATGTCCGGGAATTTTCTCAATCGCCAAGCGACTTTGCTGTATCCGGGTTACCTCGAGGATCGGTGAGAAGCAGTGGATACAAGGGTTTGAATGCATGATCCTCACGCGAATGCCTTAAGGATCGAATCTGCACTATACTTGCGCGCTGTAGAGGCGGGTCCCGACGATCGTCGGTGGGCTCGCTTCGTTCGACTTGCGTGGATTCCTGACGTAGTCATCCTCGCCTGGCCAAACCTTTTGTGCAGGAGATCCCAGATCGTGGTAGTCCAAGCCCGAACCGATGTGGTCGTCAGTGCGTCCATTGCCTTCGACCATGTCATGTCGTTCGGCGGGTCGTTTCGCGATCACATCCTCGACACCGAGTCGGAAGTCCTCTCGGTCAGTTTTCTCGTCAATTCGTTAACGAAGAACCGCGGCGGCGTTGGTGGTAACATGGCCTACAGTCTGGCCTTGCTCGGCGCAAAGACGGCGCTTGTCGGTGCTGTCGGTATCGACTTTCCTCCATACGGAGAGGCGCTCGGATCGCTGGGAGTCGACCTCTCGCACGTCGTCATGATCCCCGACGATTTCACCTCGAATGCGTACATGAACGCCGATCAGAATGGCAATCAGATCAACGCGTTCTACCCGGGTGCCGGGTCGAAATCCGTTTTGATTGATGTATCGGACGTTTCCAGGAATGCCACCTACGGTATCGTCAGCGCCACCGGGCCGGACGCCATGGTCGAGCATGCTCGGCAGATTCATGCGGCGGGTTCGAAACTGGTCTACGATCCAGCATTCCAACTCGTGATTCTCAATGCCGAACAGATTAATGAAGGCATCGGTCTTGCCGAAATCGTGCTCGGTAACGAGTACGAATTCGAGATGATCCGGAACAAAACGGGCCGAACCATCGAACAGATTGCAGAGTCCACACCGATCGTCGTTCGAACGTTGGCCGAGCGAGGCTCCGAAATCCACACTGCTGGCGAAACCATCCTGATCCCACCCGCCAAACCCGATCCATTCGTCGATCCGACCGGTGGTGGCGATGCCTATCGATCCGGACTTCTCAAGGGAATGCTGCTTGGACTGGAATTGCCAGTCGTCGGGCGGATGGCCGGCCTGGCCGCAACCTATGCGATCGAATTCCACGGAACGCAGGAACACTTCTATACCGCGGCAGATTTTGTCAGTCGATTCGATCGTGAGTACCCGGATTTTGCCGGATCCCTGGCCGTTGAATCACTGCTCCCTCAGGTAGTAACCGACTCCGCTGTGTAGTGGGGCGAAAACTCGAAAAACAGTTGCCCGGTTGGGCAGGAGGAAACATCACTATGGTGGTAAGCTCGCCAGCACGTAATTTCGACATCAAGGACCCATCTCTTGCGTCGGCCGGTCGGCGCCGCATCGAATGGGCCGCCAGAGAAATGCCGGTTCTTCGGCAGATCCGAGAGCAGTTCGAAAAGGAACAGCCGTTCAAGGGCATCCGAATCGTCGGATGCGCCCACATCACAACTGAGACCGCTAATCTGGCCCTGACTTTAAAGGCTGGAGGTGCAGACGCAGTAATGTGCGCCAGCAATCCGCTGTCAACCCAGGATGATGTTGCTGCCGCGCTGGTCGAAGAGGGTATTCCCGTTTTCGCGATCAAGGGCGAGGACGACGACACCTACCACAAGCACATTCATGCAGCCATCGCGCACAAGGGTCACATCCTGATCGATGATGGCGCCGATGTTGTGACGATCCTGCACAAGGAATACAAGGAACAGCTTGCCGACATCATCGGTGCCACCGAGGAGACGACCACAGGCGTCATCCGCGAGCGCGCCATGGAAGCCGCCGGAGAGCTGAAGTTCCCGATCATTGCCGTCAACGATGCCGACACCAAGCACTTCTTCGATAACCGTTACGGCACCGGTCAGAGCACGATCGATGGCATTCTTCGCGCAACCAACGTCCTGCTGGCCGGGAAGACTGTTGTTGTGGCCGGCTACGGCTGGTGTGGCAAGGGCATTGCCTCCCGGATCCGCGGTCTCGGTTCCCTTGTTGTCGTCACCGAAATCGATCCGATCCGCGCGCTCGAAGCTGCAATGGACGGATTTCACGTCATGACGATGGATCAGGCCGCACCGTTGGCCGACTTCATCATCACTGCGACCGGCAACATCAATGTCGTCGATCGACACCACTGGGAAAACATCAAGGACGGAGCGATCGTCGCCAACTCCGGTCACTTCAATTCCGAGTTGAACCTCAAGGCGCTGGCCGATCTTTCGGGCGAAGGTCGTCGTACGCTTCGACCGTTCGTCGAAGAATTCACTTTCGGCAGCAAGCACGTTATCGTGCTTGGCGAAGGTCGGTTGATCAACCTCGCCGCCGCCGAAGGCCACCCGGCAAGCGTGATGGACATGAGTTTCGCCAACCAGGCACTGGCCGCAGCCTACCTCGTCGCCGAGGGCAAGAACCTCGAGGACAAGGTCTACAGCGTGCCAGAAGACATCGACAAGCGCATCGCGGCGCTCAAGTTGAGTGCGATGGGTATCAATATCGATACGCTGACAGCTGATCAGCACCACTACCTGAACTCATGGGAATCGGGAACGTAGTACAACTATATAAAGTTTGCGCCGTTTACCGTATCGACCACCCGGTTTCACAGGAGACCAGCCGATGACCACGACGTTCGATTCATCACCAAAATTGTTGTTCACGTCCGAGTCCGTGACTGAAGGCCACCCCGACAAACTCTGCGATCAGATTTCCGATGCGGTGCTCGACGCAGTTCTGCGTGACGACCCGAACGGACGGGTCGCCTGTGAGACCTCGACGACGACTGGTGTCATTTTCGTCTTCGGTGAAATTACAACTTCGACGTATGTCGATGTGCAGTCGATCGTCCGCGATGTGGTGGCTGATATAGGTTACACCCACAGCGACCACGGTTTCGATGCCAAGACCTGCTCGGTGATCGTTTCGATCAAGGAGCAGAGTGCCGAGATTTCCGCGGGTGTCACCGACGCCCTGGAAGTCCGGTCCACAGGAGCTGGCGACGCCTTCGATCAAACAGGTGCCGGCGATCAGGGCATGATGATCGGTTATGCCTCGAACGAAACCGATGAATTGCTACCGCTTCCGATTTCACTGGCCCACAAGGTTGCCCGCCGATTGGCCGAAGTTCGCAAGAACGGACAACTCGATTACCTGCTTCCCGATGGCAAAAGTCAGGTGACAGTTGAGTACCGGTTTGGCAAGCCCTACCGTGTCGATACCGTGGTCGTCTCGACACAGCATTTAGACTGGGTGCAGAACGATCAGATTCAGCGAGAAGTGATCGAGCAGGTCATCAAGCCGGTTGTGCCAGCTGAACTGCTCGACGCCGATACCAAGTATCTGGTCAACCCGAGTGGTCGATTTGTTCTCGGTGGACCAGCAGCCGATGCCGGGTTGACCGGGCGCAAGATCATTGTCGATACCTATGGCGGGATGGCCCGACACGGTGGCGGTGCATTTTCTGGCAAGGACGCGACGAAGGTCGACCGCTCTGCTGCGTATGCTGCTCGCTACGTTGCCAAGAA
>JBBJOX010000208.1:0-5332 GCA_037724245.1 Thermomicrobiales bacterium
AAAACCACCTTCCTCGGAGCCGCTGCAGGCAACGCTGAACTCGCCAAAACCGCCGGCTGCGAAGCAGGCAACGCTGGCTTCAACCTCGATCAGGACAACGGCAACGGTGGACCTGGCGATTTCACCACCGGCAACGACGGACGGTATCAGGTCTCCGTTCCATCCGGAACCTACACCCTGACCGAAACCGATCCCGACCTCGATGGCAACTCCAGCGTCAAGCTCGCCGTCTACAAGGGACAGCTGACCACCGTCGTCGTCGTCAACTACCTCGCGCCGCCAGAACCGGATCCGATCACCGTCAACGTCGCCAAGTGGACCTGTACCCCAGGCTTCAACGGCACCCTCTACGACGATTTCGCCCAGAACTGCACCGAGGAATCACAACTCACCAACAACATCACCATCCGTGCCGAAGGTCCGGTCAACCAGAAGCACGTCACCGGAGATGGCGGACAACTCGGCCGAACCAGCTTCACTGAACTCACCGAAGGCACCTACTCGATCTACGAGGAAACGCCATACGGCATTCCGACCAGCTACGGATACTGCGGAACCGATCCCGCCTCGCCAGCCGATTACAAGGTCGTCAACGGCGCCTTCAACATCGAACTCGGCTGGGGCGAAACCCTGACCTGCCACTTTTTCAACATCCCGGAAGATGTGACAGACACCACCGGCGTCGTCCTCGTCCGCAAGTTCGTCTGCAATATCGATAGCGCACCGAAGGGCTACGATTGGTTCGAGGAATGCGCCCTGAGCGATCAGAACGCCACCTTCGCCCTGAACAGCTTCAACGGCAAAACCGGAGAGTTCCAGGAATTCACCCAGGGCACCGCCAACAACGACGGCTTCCTGAGATTCACCAAACTCAAGCCCGGCACGTACGAGTTGAAAGAAGTTGGCGCCAACTGGTGCTACGCCGAATCCGACAGCGTCGACAGCAATGGCGACGTGGTCGTGAAAGCCGGCAAGGTCAGCACCGTCTTCATCTTCAACTGCGTACCGACCAAGAATCCGCCGAACACCGGCTCCGGCGACGCCGCCGACAATCCACCACCGGGTGATGATGTGAATCCCGACAGTGGATCGGAAATCGATGGGGGCCGCGCCCCCATCGCCACCCCGGCCATCGCCTGGGGCTGGCCAATCCTCCTCGCCCTCGCCTGGCTCACTTGGCGCAAATCGAAGGGGATGTTTCACCACTCGTCATTCTGAGCAAAGGCCCGTCATTCTGAGCGTAGCGAAGAATCCCAGCCTGGCCTGAGCGTAGCGAAGGAAAGCCGCCGACACACACAAAGGGCGGGTCGACACCAATCGACCCGCCCTTCGTCACCATCAACCACCCACGGTATTGCAACCCATGAGCCTGTCCTGAGCGAAGCGAACGGATGGTTGCCGTCCTTACACGCAATTCTAGGATCCGAGCTTCTCTCTAACCCTACGCCCCCGCCCCACACCGTCATGCTGAGCGTAGCGAAGAATCCCCCGGCGGAGCCGGTATCGACAACCACCCCCATCCGACCCGAGGAATCGCATCAACTCCGCAGCCCACACCCCGTCCTGCTGAGCGCAGCGAAGAATCCCAGCCTGTCCTGAGCCTGCGAAGAATCACACTCCCGCACTCAACCCGTGCTCGCGAGCGGCTAGGCCCGCACACCCGTCATTCCGAGCTTGCGAAGAATCCTCTGGCGAATGCCCCCAACCCTCCAATCAAACTCATTCCGCCAGCGGCACCTTCGACTCACCCGGACTGTCGATCATCAGCACTGTCAACTGCAATCGCGCCCGCTCCACTGCTGAAACACTGTGCGGAACCTTCGGTTCGATATGCAGTAAATCCCCTGGACTCAACGCGAATTCCTGATCCGCGATCTGCACCTGCAGCACACCCTCCAGCGCCTGCAACAACACCGGGAAATCCGCCGAGTGCTCACGCAGATTTGAAGCCGCACCGAAACTGAACACCATCACATTCGCCCCCGTCGATTTCAACACCGACGCCGGCACCACCCGCCCATCCTCGAACTCCGCCATCCCCTGCGCATCCGCAACCAGCGTAAACCCACTCATCCCGCGTCCCTCCAACTACTGATTCAACAATTCATTTCGACGCCCATAATGTACCAGTCGTTGTCTGCGTGCATCGATAGTTTAGGATGGGTTTGACGGATTATTAGTGGAAGCGTCAAGGCTTGTTTCAGACTAAGTTGATCATATGTTTCACACATTACTTGGCTGATCCAGCAAGTAGGGCCACGAATTACATAGATGACATTGTTCCGAAACGACTGAACTATCGATCCGTGGAGCCGCCGTCAACCACGATCACTGGGTTCAGTAACTTTCTGAGGGATTTTCTCTGCCGTCTTTGTCAGATCACGCTCTCGAAGTCGGCGTTTGAGTTCGACACGACGATATTCCCGCAGCTCGTCGATTGCCTGCTTTCGCCGTGAATCGATTTCAGCTGCGACACGTGCTTTGGCAAGATCTTCGACCACCTGCTGTTGCTGAAATTCGGCTTTTTTAGCGATAGCTTCAGCGAGAGTTGCCTCGATCTCTCGTCTCATCAACTCCGCGAGGACCATAACCTTCGCGTTGTTGGAATGTGAAGTTCCTGAGCTGGCCCCAGTCATTTTATCGAGACTGGAAGTGCGCGTCGAAGTGTCGCTGTCAAGAAGTTGAGGTCGCGATGCTTGACGACTCGGCACGTTCACCTTGTTCGCATTGATCGATGTTTTTGGTGTCGGCGAATGGCTTCGCTCATTGGCTTTACGGGTTTTCTGAGTGTGACTCACTGTCTTTAAGTGTGGAGATGGTGGTCGCCCTGAAGCCTTCGATGATTTAGGTTGTTCTTTCTTTATGGCCTGCCGGTGTTTCGATCTCTTCTGCCCTCTCGAGGCAAGTCGAATTGCTTGCCGTTCCAGTTCGAGTACAGCTTCAACTTCCCTGCGCTTTTCTGCCTCAAGCTTTCGTTCAAGCTTGAGTTGCTCTGATTTCGTAGCCCGTTCCTCGAGAGTCTGACGGAGGATGCTGACTTTCTGAGGTTGGTGCTTGCTCAGCCAGTCGAGATGCGTGTTTTTGGGTGGTTCGCCCAAGGAGTTCCAATCGGGAGACCAGTTGATCGAACTAAGTTTATACATCTCCTCTTTCGTATAGAGCCATTTGCGTGACTTTAAAGCGGAGACTTGGGCGGAGCTGATTTCGCCGTCGAGTTTGCATCCAGACGATTTGAGCCAAAGCACTCCATCAGGATGAATCTGACGAGTAACAATCGCTCCCTCGAACATTTTTGTGTAATAGGTTCCGTCACTTCGGTGCTGATGGAGCTTCGCCAATGTCAACTTCCTGACTCGAGATACGAGTGCGCGGCGCTGAGACATTCTTGCTTTTGGGATTTCCAGTGAAGGAATTCTATGATGTATCCGCGTAGATGTCGACGCCTGAGAACCCGGGAACCTCGGCTTTGTCCGATCCCTGCGAGCATCCCCCTTGCACCATCCGCCGCCACCTCCGATGATGCTCTCCAACTCGACACCTTCACCACACCACCACCGGAGAGACATCACCCGTGCCAGATGACGACACCCACGCCTCCCACGCCAAGACGATCCGCACGCTCGCCCGCACCGTCGGCCTCGACATCGATTCCGAACGCCTCCCGACACTCGTGGCCGATTACGTCGCGGCGCTGGCGATGATCGAGGATCTCCACGGCGTCGAAACCGAGCTTGTGCCGGCTTCCCCGTTCGATCCCGCCTGGCCGGAAGCGCAGGACGACCGACGATGACGATCGATACCCTCACTGGCGCGCTCGACGCGCTGAATGCCCGAACGATCTCGACACTCGAACTGGTCGATTCCCTGCTCGAACGCCTCGAGCGAACCGAACCGACACTCCACACCTACGTCAGCATCTTCACCGAATCGGCTCGCGCTCAGGCGTCTGCGGCCGACCGGTGGCGCAGGATCGGGACCGATGTCCCGCCACTGCTCGGCATCCCCATCGGCGTCAAGGACATCTTCGACATTGCTGGCGATCCGACCCGCTGCAACTCACGCCTTCGCGAACACGTAGCACCGGCCACGACCGACTCCGATGCCGTTGCCGCCCTGAAACGCGACGGCGCGATCATCCTCGGCAAAACCGTCACCCAGGAATTCGCCGCCGGGGTCGTCAGTGCGCCCGCCCGCAATGCCTGGGATCCCGATCGCATTCCCGGAGGCAGCTCCGGTGGTTCGGCCGCCTCGATCGCCGCCGGAACCTGTCTCGGTGCCCTTGGCTCCGATACCGGCGGCAGCATTCGCATTCCTGCCTCGCTGAACGACGTCGTCGGGTTCAAACCCACCTTCGGACAGCTCAGTACGGCCGGCGTCTACCCGCTCTCCACCTCGCTCGATACCGTCGGTCCGATTGCCCGCACCGTGCTCGATGCCGTCATTCTCTACCAGAGTCTGCGCAACGAACCGGACGCCATCGCATCAAGCAAAGACACCCTCGACCGTCAAGGATCGCTGCGCGGCAAACGGATCGGCGTGTTCAGCACGTACTTCGATCACCAGCTGCAGCCCGGAGTTGCGTCCGCGTTCGCTACTGCCGTCGCGCATCTGCAAGCGGAAGGTGCCGAGATCGTCTCCTGCGACTGGTCCGATGCTCCAGCCGCTCGCGCCGCCGGATTGCTCATCTCCCGGATCGAATCCGCCGCGCTGCACGAGAAGACCCTGCTAACACAGCCCGAACTGATGGGCGAGGACCTTCGCTCCCGCCTCGAAGTCGGCGCCCTGCTTCCCGCCTCGACCTACATCGAAGCCCTGCGCGTTCGCGATTCCGTCACCCGATCGATCGCCGACGTCTTCATCGGCAACCGACTCGATGCTGTCGTCGCCCCATCGACCCCCGCCTCGGCACCGCGCGTCGATGCCAGCGTCGTGACCTTTCCCGATGGTGCCGAGGAAGCCTTCGCCACCGCGATGACCCGGTTCACCACCCCGTGGAATAGCACCGGTCAACCCGTATTTTCGGTACCCTGCGGTTTCGACGAGCTGGGCCTCCCGGTCGGCCTCTCCTTCATCGGCCGCCCCCACGCTGATCTCGCCCTCGCCTCGATCGCCCACGCCTACGAGCAGTCGACCGATTGGCACACGAAACGACCAGCAAACTGACCGAAAACGAGCGCGACCCTGGCAACTTCAGCTGCCAGGGTCGCGTATTTGAGAAATCGTCTGACGCGCGATCGCTGTCCTCAGACCGGGTGCCGAAATACCTCGATGCCACCCTCCGGCAGCGGATCGAGCGGCCAGATCGGTCGCTTGATCTTCGTGTACGGCAGGT
>JBBJOX010000209.1:0-5315 GCA_037724245.1 Thermomicrobiales bacterium
CTGTGGCGAACATCCATTCTCAGGCTCAGGACAGGCTGCGGTTCGCCGCTACGAGTGGACACGGACCAACCAGGATGACCATGGTTGAGGCGATGGGTACTGGCTTCGCCCAAGGATTCTTCCTTCTTCAGAATGACAGCGCGAGAGGGGCCGAATACGTTAATAGGCGCGGGCGATGATGACCTGGCTGGTGGCGCGATTGCCGCAGACGATGCAGGGTCCCAGCGATGCCGGTTGATCGAACGGGATGCAGCGGATGGTGGCCTTGGTTTCGGTTTTGACTCTGGTTTCGCATGCTTCACTGCCGCACCAGCCAACCCGGTTCCAGCCTTCATTGGACGCGACCCGGGAAGCCAGCTCGTCGTAGGTATCGACATCGGCGGTGCGTTCCTGCAGCGTTTTGGCAGCGGCGTCGTACATGCGATGCTGCATGCTGGCCAGTTGATCGGTGAGAACCTCGCGCACGCCTTCGAGGGGGACGGTCAGTTTCTCACCGGTATCGCGCAAGGCGAGTACGACCTGGTTGGCGGCCAGATCGCGCGGACCCAGTTCGATCCGGATTGGTACGCCCTTGAGTTCCCAGTCGCTGAACTTGTACCCGGGACTGCGATCGTCGCGCTCATCGATGCGGATACGCAGGTCAGGTACCAGTGAATCGCGCAGGATTCGGGCGGCGGCGAGAACCGCTGTACCATCACCACGACCGAGAATCGGCACGATGACTGCCTGGATCGGAGCGACCCGGGGCGGCATTTTGATTCCGCTGGCATCGCCATGCACCATCACAGTAGCGCCAATGACGCGGTGGCTCATGCCCCACGACGTGCTGTAAGCGTGTTTCCGTTCGCCATCCTTGTCGAGGAAGAGAATGTCGTAGACCTTGCCGAAGTGATTGGAAAGGTTGTGTGATGTGCAGGCCTGGAGTGCCCAGAAGCGACCGCCCATCATGGCTTCGGCGGTATAGGTTTTGTAGGCTCCGGCGAATTTCTCGGAATCGCTTTTGACGCCGGGAATCACCGGGATCGCCAGTTCGGTTTCGAGGAAATCCTGGTAAACCTCGAGCATTTGCAGGGCCCGGTCGTTGGCTTCGGCGAGGGTCGAATGCACGGTGTGACCTTCCTGCCAGAGGAATTCGCTGGTTCTGAGGAAGGCTCGGGGACGTTCTTCCCAACGGAGGACGCTTGCCCACTGGTTGACGATAATTGGCAGATCGCGCCAGCTCTGAACCCAGCCCGCGAAAATCGGGCAGATAATCGATTCGCTGGTCGGGCGGATGGCGAGTGGCTCTTCCAGCTCCTTGCCTCCGGCGTGGGTGACCCAGGCGACTTCCGGGGTGAATCCCTCGATATGATCGGCTTCGCGTTCGAGCATCGATTTCGGAATCAGCATCGGGAAGTAGGCGTTCTCCACTCCGGTTGCTTTGAACCGCGAATCGAGCCGCGACTGGATGTTTTCCCAGAGCGCGTAGCCATAGGGTTTGACGACCTTGCAGCCACGCACCGGTGCGTCATCGGCGAGATCGGCCTTGCGGACAACATCGACGTACCACTGGTCGAAATTTGTTGCTGGATCGATGAGATCCTTGACGAAGGATTGCTGTGCCATGGTTGCCTCTGAATGTGCTGGATTCCCCACGGGCACAATAGGGGTGCCCGGAAGATGGATCGAGCCTCTATGATGCCGCATCCGACCGCAGATTCTCCACCTGCCGGGTGTCAGGGTTGCGGGGACGATGCACCAGGTTGGGACGACGACTGCGGCAGAATCCGGATTGACGGGTATCATTCAACACATTGATGCACACGTCATGACAGAAAGTTTCAGACGAGCAGCGATGTCCAGATCTCCCCAAAAGACAGACGAAGCGCTGAAACTGGCGAAGCAGCGGGCGGAAGAGCTCAAAGGTTTCACAACCCATCTCGGGGTGTTTCTGATCATCATGATCGCGATGTTCCTGCTGAATCTGGCGACATCGCGCGAGAGCTGGTGGTTCTTCTATCCGTTTCTGCCATGGGGCGTCGGCCTGGCGATACACGGCTGGAATGTGCTGGGCAGTGATCGACTCTTCGATGACAAGTGGGCCGAGCGCAAGGCGCAGGAATTACGGACGAAGGGGCAGACCGCCACGTCGCCACCTGCCAGTGCACAACCAGGGGCGGCAGCGTTCACAACGATGCCGAATCGCGATCTGATTCAGCAGTCGGCGGAACTAATCGATCGAATGCGATTGTCGGCTCGGCAGATTCCGAAGCCAGAAGTTCGACGGCAGACGCTTTCGGTTTGCGCCTCGGCGGATCAGGTGCTTTCGGCCATCGAGGAGAATCCACGCGAGGTTGCGCTCGCCAGCGATTTTCTCGATCGCTATCTGAAGCCTGCCAGTTCCATCATCGGGGATTATTCCCGGCTCGCTTCACGCAATGTCGCTTCGGCCCTGCCGACATTGGCGAAAGTGGAATCGCACGATCTTCCATTGCTGACGTCGAAACTGGACGATTTGTACGATCGACTGCATCGCGGGAACCTGATCGATCTGGAAGTCGCGCGGGAAATGCTTCGCTTCGATGTTGCCGATTGGGACGAGAATGGCGAAGCCATTGGCACACCGCTGCCAGCGGATACCGGTTCCCGACTGAGGCGCGACAGCTGATACGCACGTCCGGAATGTTCAGCATCTTCATCCTGTGGCATGATCCCGGCAGAGGTTGCTGGTTCGAATACAGGAAAGAAGGAGTCGGACGTCATGGGCGTAGCCACGATTCAGCTGTTCAGCGATGCCATCGGAAAACGAACCACGTACAGTGTGTTGCTGCCACGAGAAGGAGACGGGCCGTTCCCCGTGCTCTTCCAGCTCCATGGTTTGAGCGACGATCATCAGGCCTGGATCCAGCGATCGAACCTGGCGCGATATGTCGAGGATTTGCCACTGATCGTTGTCCTGCCCGATGCCGGGACTTCGGGGTACCTCAACTGGAAACCCTCTGGCCGATTGCAGTCGCTCCATTACGAAGACCTGATCATGCAGGATATTTCCAACGACTTACGGCGGAACTTCAACGTGACCGATGGCAAATGGGCGATCGGTGGACTCTCCATGGGCGGCTATGGATCGATGCGACTGGGGCTGAAATATCCCGATCGATTCGCTTCGATCTGGTCGCATTCCTCGGCCTACCATCTGCACGAGCATCATGAGGTAGATCTGATCGAACCGGAATCGGCAGCGACCTCGAATGTCTTCACGCTGGCCGAGCAGGTCGCGAAGCTCGATCAGCCACCGGTGATCACGTTCGATTGCGGTGCGGACGACCGATTGATCGAATCGAACCGGGCGCTGCACGCCCACATGGACAAGATCGGTCTGGCCCACGGGTATGCCGAACATCCGGGCGATCACACCTGGGACTACTGGGATCTCCATGTGCAGTCGGCGCTGAAGCAGCACAGCGATGTGCTTGGGATTGCGCCGATTGTCTCCACGTCGATGGAAATCCGGGGGTAGTTTCAATGACGGTGATGACGTTGCGATTCCGAAGCGAGGCACTGGGGAAGCAAACCAGTTTCAACGTGATTCATCCGGATCAGGGAGAAGGACCCTTCCCGGTTGTGATGCAGCTGCACGGTTACAGCGACGACAGTTTCTCCTGGCTCTACAACTCGAATATCGTGCGTCACGCCGGGGCATATCCGGTGATCGTGGCGTTGCCCGACGGCGGGACATCGCGCTACCTCAATCTGCGATACCATGAGCGGTTCGGATTGCAACGGTACGAGGATTTGCTGGTGCGCGATATCCGGCGCGAAGTCGAGCGGACGTTCCACGTTCGTCCCGGGAAGTGGGGGATCGGCGGCCTTTCGATGGGTGGGTACGGATCGTTGCGGCTGGGTATGAAGTATCCCGATCTCTTCAGTTCGGTCTGGGGGCATTCGTCCGGCATGGTGCGACTCGATCCGGACTGGATCGAGAAACTGGAAGATCCGGACGATGCGAACCTGTTTCGGCTTGCGGAAAAGCTTCAGGCACGGCGTGATGCTGGTGAGGACACTCCGGTCATTTCGTTCGATTGCGGTGTCGATGATTTCGTCTACGACGCCAATCGCGAGTTTCAGGCGCATCTTGCGCAGATCGGGTTCGAGCATCACTGGGCCGAGCATCCCGGTGCCCACACCTGGGACTACTGGAATGAGCATGTCGTCGAGGCCCTCGCGCAGCATGCGAGGGTGTTCGGTATCGGGAAGTCGGACACGGCATGATCGTTGCCGGGGTGGATGGCTGTCCCGATGGCTGGGTGGCGGCGGTTGTGGACGTCGAAACCCTCACGCTGAAGTTCCGCGTGTTTGCCACGTTTCGCGAACTCGTGGCGGAACTGGAGGATGCGGTGGCGATCGGGATCGATATCCCGATCGGACTGATGTCGTGCGGCTCGCGACAGGCGGACACATTGGCCCGCAAGCGATTGCCGGGCAAAACATCGAGCGTGTTCAGCGCGCCGCATCCGGAGGTCAGGCGCATTCAGGACTACGCGACGGCGAATGCCAGGTCTAAACAACTGATCGGAAAGGGCCTGACGATTCAGTGTTTCCACATTTTGAGGAAGATCGCCGAGGTCAACGATGAGATGACTCCGGACATGCAGGCGCGCATCATCGAGGTACATCCGGAAGTCTCGTTTGCCGAGATGAACGAGAAGCCGATTTTGTTGAAGAAGGGCAGAGTCTGTGGGTTCAATGAACGAGCGGCATTGCTTCGTTCGAAATCTGGTTTGGCTTTGATTCCGGACTGGAAAGAAGCCAAAAACGTGGTTCCTGGGATGACGGTCCGTCCCGATGACACGCTCGATGCGATCGTCGCGGCGTGGACGGCGCTCCGATTCTCGCGAGGCGAAGCAAGTCGCGTTCCCAAAGAGCCGGAGATCGGGTTCGGCGGGTTGCGCGCGGAAATCGTTTTCTGAAACTGCGCTCGCCAATCCCTGCAGAGACCAGCTCTGCACCTACCACTTTGGCGTTCCTTCGTTTGTGGATGATGCGGCATGGAATCGAAGGAGAGGGCGGTTTTGGTCATAGGGGGGTCGATCATCGGCCCCCGCGAGAGTTTCATCCAACTGGCGGGAGCCCATGAAGGACTCCCCTACGAGACGTTCCCTGACATCAGGCAGAGACCAGCTCTGCGCCGACCGTTCGGCGTTCCTTCGCATGTGGATGATGCGGCATGGAAACGAAGGAGAGGGCGGTTTTGGTCGTAGGGGGGGTCGTTTATCGGCCTCCGCGAGAGTTTCATCCAACTGGCGGGAGCCCATGAAGGACTCCCCTACGAGACG
>JBBJOX010000210.1:0-5311 GCA_037724245.1 Thermomicrobiales bacterium
CCTTGCATCTACCTGATATCGATCATGCCTCATCGCAGAGTCCTCCTGCGCTGCGTTTGCAACCTAAGGAATTGCCGTTCCAGATCGAATTGGCCCGATTATAGCAGCCATCAACTGACGATGCTACGCAATTGTTATTCAATCCGGGGTCAGGAGAACCGCCGACGGCAGCGTATACTTCACTCGCTTGAGTACCTTGACGAACAGCAGTTTCCTACAGTTCAGGACGAGTCAACCGATGTCCAGCAAATCCCCACGTCCGGCCAAATCACGTCCGGTTCGCCAGCGTACGGCCCCCAACAAGGCACAGCAAAAAGCTGCGGCAGTGCGTGCGGCGCAGACACATGAAGATGTGTTCGCCGAAACCAAACCTCGCTTTGACAAGGAGCCCGAGGTGATTCAGGACACACCCGAACCCGTTGTCGCTCGGGTCAGATCGGGTGTCCGGCCAGCTGCGACCCGAAACCGCGCAGTGGCGACGCGGCAGGTGGTAGCCGTGCGCAAGCTGACCCGTGAACAGGAGTACGGGTTCATCCGGGCCGATCTGCGGCGTCTCCTGATCACAGCCGGCTCACTGGTGTTGGTGATGGTTGTGCTGCTCTTTGTTATCGAGTTGTGACTCGGAGCAGATGTGTTGAACCAGACATAAAAAGAGGGCGGATCGCATAGTCGCGATCCGCTCTCTTTTTGAATGTTCGACGAGTGCCGCCGACGTTACATTGCGTTCTCTTCGTCATCGTCGTTCGTATTGTTAACGGAATCTTCGACATAGGCCTCAGCTACGCGGTCGATTTCGACTTCTTCATCTTCGTCTTCAGCGACTGTATCTTCGCGATCGTCCGAGGCAACACCCTCTTCGTCTTCATCATCACCAAAGACGAAATCGCCTTCTTCGCGCTGAAAGAGGAGTTCTCGTTCCCGCATCAATTGTCCTGTGCGAGACGCCTGGCGTGGGAATGAGAGACGGGAACCCTGGGACGGATCCTTGAAGACCTCGCGCAGGATAACGCGAAGACTGTTGCCGGAAATTCCGAGAGCATACACCTCGTATCGATTGCCGCCGTCCATCAGGTTGATGATTCGTCCGGCAGTGCCATCGGCAATCTCCCCGAGTCTCACCCCGTCGCGGCTGAAGATGACCAGACGACCATCTTCCTGGCGCATCTGAAGCAGGGAACCGGGAGCCACTTCTGCAAGCTGACCGTAATCGGCCGGATTCGCCAATTCATCGACCCAGGTTTTGCCGATTTCCTCGATGAACACGTTGGCGCGTGGAATCGTGTCCTCAGACACTTCGCCTTCCTTCGGTTCCCCGCCGGGTCGGTTGTACAGAGTTTCGAGCCGCTGCAGATTACGGCGGGAAATCATGTTCGCCGGATCGGCCTTGAGAGCATCCTGATAGGCTTCGCGGGCCGAAGTCAGTCGGCGGAGCTCGATCAGGGCACGACCCTTTCGATTCATCGCTTCGGCTTCCCGCGGGAATCGTTCGATGATCGTTTCGTTGATCTTGATCGCTTCTTCCCAGCGACCGAGTAACGACGCGTCGAGCGCATCCTGGATGAGTTGTCGTTTGGTTTTCGCTGACTTTTTGGCTGCAACCATGTGGTGAAGTTCCTTTCGAGAAAATGACCTAGACGAGAGACTAAATGTGGTTAGCGGGCAGTGCCGACGGCCTCGCCCATGAGAAACCAGGGACTGGTTCGGGTAATGCGGACATCAACGAGCTTGCCGGTCAATTCGCGGTCATCATCAAAGTGGACCAGCGTATTGCCGCGGGTCCGGCCCGTCCAACGGCCTCGCTGTCGGCCCTCGACCAGGACTTCGTAGTTCTTGCCCAGTCGCGGCGAATTGAGCTCAGTGCAAATCCGTTCCTGAAGGTTTTCCAGCGCCTGGTGGCGACGGAATTTCTCTTCATGCGGAACATCATCTTCCCAACGAGCCGAGAGCGTTCCCGGTCGAGGAGAGTACATCGCGAGATGCACCTTGTCGCACCGTGACTGCTCCAGCAAATCATATGTCTGCATGAACTGCTCTTCGGTTTCGCCGGGGAAGCCAACGATGATATCGGTTGCGACCGTTGCCTCTGGCATCTTTTCACGGGTGTAGGCGATGCGCTCGAGCCACATATCCCGGGAATAGGTCCGACGCATCCGCTTGAGCACGGTGTTGTCGCCTGCCTGTACCGGCAGATTCATGTGTTCGCAGGTACTTCGCAAATCTGCCATCGCGTCAACGATATCGTTGCCCATGTACTTGGGATGCGATGTCAGGAATCGCAGACGGTCGAGACCCGGAACCGCATCGATCTGCTCGAGCAGTCGTGCGAGGCTGACATTTTCGTCCAGATCATGCCCGTAGGCATTGACGGTTTGGCCAAGCAATGTCACCTCGCGCACACCTGTGTCGATGAGCCGCTTGACTTCCTCGACGATGTCAATCGATGGACGGCTGGTTTCCTTGCCTCGGCGATACGGGACGATGCAATAGGAGCACAGAAAGTTGCAACCGTAGATGATTGGGATGAAGGCGGTGACACTTGTCTGACCGGTATCGGTGGTTGGCAGATAATAGTGCGGCAGCTGGGCCAGATCGTCTTCGAGGTCATTCAGCTCGGGAACAACCTGTTCCAGCTTGCCAAAATCCGACGGGTCGAAGAAGAGATCGACATGCGGGAACGTCTCTTTGAGCTTCTCCTGCTGCTTAGTCACCATGCAACCGGTCAGCACCAGAGGCATTTCGGGTTTCTGCTTTTTGAGGCGAGCCAGATTGTGCAGTTTGCCGGAAACCTTGTCCTCTGCGGCCTGGCGCACGACGCAGGAATTGAGCACGACAATGTCGGCTTCCTGCTCGTCAGACGTTGGAGCGTAACCGACTTCCTGCAGCATCGCTGCCACCTTGGCGCTATCGGCCTCGTTCATCTGGCACCCGATGGTCCAGATGTAAAAGTGCTTGCCGTTCGGCGGAAGTCGATTTGGTCCATAGGCTGCATTACTGGGCAGTCCTACCGGCTTCAATGGGATCATTGTTTTGGTGGACACTCATTGCTCCTCGACGGTGAACTGCACGCCAAAACTGCCCAAAGCACAAAGCTCCGGGACACGCCTCAGCGGTACCAAACGAGTATACCAAGAGTTGAAGATATGAGGCCGGGTTTTCCGATTCCGGTCACGGTGACGACGTTACCGAAACATCCGCAGTCGGGATAAGCCAACATGGTAGATTGAATCCAGAACGTAACGTCCAGGAGGTCCGGCTTGCAAGAGGCGTGTGGCACCGGCCAGATGAATGCCCATTCATTGTTGCTCAAGCTGGTTTCCAGGCGCGTTCGACAACTTGAACCATACCCGCAGGAGTTCTTTCCCGTGTCAGATCGTTTCCCGATTCTCCACTCGTCCCACGTGCGTTCATTGGTGCTGACGGCGATTGCCACGAGCTCGCTTCTCGTCGGTGGGATTCGCGCTGAGGTTTTGGCCGCCCCCGGAATTCCGCCTTCCACATCCGAGTCCAGTGCGCAGAATGTCGACTGGATGAGTGCAGATATGGGTTCACGACTCGATCTGGGTTTCAGTGTTCTTGTGCCTACCTATATCCCCGGGCCATTCGGTGGGGCACCATCGGTCAGTGCCTCGGGCGGCTATTACAGCCTGTACTGGCAACTTGGTGGTGGATCGCCCACATTTCTCCAAATTTCGGGAACAGTCGGCGGGTCCCTCCCAGCCGGATCTCCAGCCGATCTGAACAACGAGCTCTTCATAAACGCCAATGTTCAGGGATACGAGGCGATTAACGACGTCACGGCCATTTACGATTCGGTCTGGTGGATTGCTGGTGGTGTCCTGTATCAGGTCGAGGGCCTGAACGTTGACGTTGGCAGCCTGTCGCTGGCCAACTCACTGGTGACACTCGTTCCCCCGGCACCGCAACCAGAACCGACGGCAATCCCGACCGAAGAGCAACCGGTCGATGAACCTGAACCCGATCCTCTCGAGCCAGAACCAGATACTGGCAACGTCGATGACGAGCCTGTGACCGAAGACGAGGACGAGGACGTCGTCACGGGAGGTGACACCGACACGGGAGCCGACACGGACGTTGAAACCCCAACCAGCGAAGCGGCTGATCCAGAAGATGATGCGGACGTCGATGCCACCACTGAGACCACTGATGATGAGGAAGAGACTCCCGCTGCCGATGAAACTCCGGAGACTCTCGCAGACATTCTGTCAGCTCCGGCCATGGCTGTTTCCGGTGGTTCGATCACAATCAATGTCGACGGCGCAGAAGCCAGCGATCTCCTGACTACCGACGGTGTGTTCACTGAAACAGGCGGAACCGGAATTATCGACGTGCAGGACGGCGCCGTCGTCTGGCGAGCTCCGATCGTCGATGACGAAACCGTGGTCATTGTGCAGCTTCTGATCTCGCAAACTGGTGAGGAAGTCGACGAACTCGAGATCACGGTTCGCCCACTGACAGAGGACGATCTGGACGAGGATTCCGATGGTACTGAAGGCGCGGTTTCACCAGTTGTCGGTGGAGATGGAACCGGTGGCCCACTTGACCTGACGATTCCGTTCGATCCGGAGGCCGACGAATAGGTTCGGCTCAGGCCGAGATGCGTGCCTGAATCGGGATATTTCTGGGGAGCACGATCGAGAACGCCGTTCCGCCGCCTGGTGCATCGTCGATCTCGATCGTTCCGTCGTGTGCCTGAATCAATTCACTGCAGATGAAAAGACCCAATCCGAGGCCGGGAACGGCACTTTCCGACGCCCGTCGTGAGCGGTAAAAAGGGTTGAACAGGTACTCCCGTTCTTCCTGCGGAATCCCATTTCCCTGATCTCGCACGACAATCAGCGCGTCGGTTTCATCCGGCGAGGTGCCGATCTCGATCGTGATCTGCCCCGACTCGGTGTACTTGACGGCATTGCCCACCAGATTGTCGAGAACTTGCAGAATGCGGTCTCCATCGACATTGGCCAGAATTTCATCGAGTTTCGATATCAGCACAATGTCGTGTCCTTCGCTGGCATGCATTCTGGATTCGATCACTGACTGACAAACCTTGACCAGATCGGTGGGACCCCGTCGGATTTCGAGCCGACCGGCGCGAAGACGCGAAACGTCCAGCAAATCATCGACGAGACGCGTCATCCGATCGGCGTGGCGCTGCAGGGTTTGCAACCAGTCCACCAGATGCTGGTGACCACCTTCCTTTTGCAATTCCCGCGCAACCACTTGGGCAAATCCCCGGATCGGTGTCAGCGGTGACCGAAGTTCGTGCGAGACAATCGAGACGAATTCGTCTCTC
>JBBJOX010000211.1:0-5289 GCA_037724245.1 Thermomicrobiales bacterium
TATTCGCGGCTGGATCTTCGGACCCGAATCTGGCTGAACGATGACCTGCTTCTGCAGGAACGATTGATGCTCGAACCGGCGATTCGACCAATGCAGCATCACGGGCGTCTGGGTAGTCACCTCGTCTCGGGACCGCTGTTCCTGATTGGGGATCAATGGACTCAGCCGACAGCATTCGAAATGGCAGGTGTCGAGTGGACGGCAGGGAAATCGGATGGTCTGATTCTGGTTCGCGTGCTTGGTGATACGGCCCAGTACGTCAATGCGACAATTCGTCAAATCATCGTTTCTGCCGGGTTTTCCCTGGAGGGCCAGGCCACCAACATGTGTGGCGATGGTGCGTTACATTGCCACCAACTTTTGCATCGAACATCACGGAGGAAAGACCATTGATGGCACTCAGCAGTGACGAAAGAAAGGAACTGATGTCCAGATATGCGAATGGACCGGCAGTATTGCTCGCGGCCTGGGAGGCAGTGCCTCCCGAACTGCAGAAGCTGCGACCGGCGGAGGACGCCTGGAGTGCGCATGAGATCATCGTGCACTGTGCAGATTCGGAAACCTTTGCCTCCACCAGAATTCGCCTGCTAATTTCAGACCCCAATCCCATCATCGTTGGCTACGATCAGGATGAATGGGTGCATATTTTCCGCTACCATGATCGACGAATCGATCTCGCTCTGGACACGATTCGCGTCGTTCGTGCCAACACAGTCCCGGTTATCGAAGCGATGCCAGAAGCTGCCTGGAGTGCAACAGGCAGCCACACTCAATCTGGCCGGATTACCGCCGATGATTGGCTGGCGAGCTATGGAGTGCATCTCCACGATCACGCCGATCAGATTGCCGCCAATGTTCGTTCGCTTCAGGAGGCGGGCCAGTGACACCCTTGACACCGGAACAGCGACAGATGGTACTGGCGACGTTTGTCGATGGCATCACCAGTCTTGAACAAGCACTGGCCGATGCACCAGAACAGTGGCTCGATGTTCGTCCCTCCGTCGATGAGTGGTCGATCCGCGAGATAGTCGTTCACTGTGCCGATATGGAGCTGATGAGCTCGGTTCGATGTCGCATGCTGATGGCCGAACCTGAGACGCTGATTGCCGGCATCGATCCAGACATCTGGGCTGCCGCACCCGGATATCAGGGAATGGGGATTGTAGAATCCATGGCGGTGATACGATCGACGCGACTCTTTACGGTCCAGATTCTGGCTCAGATGCCGGAACATATGTGGGAGAACGTGGGACACCACTCCGAGTCGGGGTCGTTACCACTTTTCACCTGGCTCTCCTACTTTGCCAATCACCTCGATGTTCACGCAATGCAGATCCGATCGAACATACGAATTCTCGAATCCTCAAATTGGCCGTAACCAGAATCAGGAGAATCCATGCCTCGGGCCCTTCTCAGTGTGTATGACAAGACTGATCTCGTTGACTTCTCGTCGGGACTGCTGGAACTGGGCTTCGAGCTCATTTCCACGGGTGGCACCTACACAGCATTGCACGAGGCAGGGCTTGCCGTGGTGCAGGTTTCCGAGATAACGGGATCACCCGAAATTCTCGACGGACGAGTCAAGACACTGCATCCGACAATTCACGGTGGCCTGCTCGCCCGTCGCGACCTGCCGGATCATCTTTCCCAACTCAGGGAACACGGCATCACGGCAATCGATATGCTTGTGTCGAATCTCTATCCGTTCGAGGCAACGGTGGCAGACCGAACACTCGATGACGGGTCGATCGTCGAACAGATCGATATCGGTGGCCCGGCAATGATTCGGGCTGCATCCAAGAACTTTACGTCCGTCGTTGTTGTCACCAACCCGATGGATTATGGTGACGTGCTGAACCGTGTTGCCATCGATGGCAACGACATCGAATGGCGGCGCGCCCTGGCGGCCCGCGCGTTTGGCCATGTCTCCACCTACGACAGTCTGGTTGCTGAATTTCTTCGGATCACGCCAACTGAGTTCCCGGAAGAACTATCAATCGGAATGCGACGAGTCAGCATTCCGCGATATGGGGAAAACGCTCATCAGTCGGCTGCGGCCTATCGCCGACTTTCCGTCCGCGGAACCGAATTGGGTATGCTCGACGCCGTGCAACGTGGTGGCAAGGAGATGTCGTACAACAATTATCTCGATGCCGACGCCGCTCTCGTTGCCAGCAGGATCCGGAAGGACCCAACCGTGGCAATCGTCAAGCATACTGTGCCCTGTGGATTGGCAACCCGGGACTCACTGATTGATGCGTTCAACGCTGCATACGCCGGCGATCCGATCTCTGCGTTTGGCGGTATCGTTGCCAGTAACCGACCATTCGATGCCGAAACGGCCACCAAACTGGTAGAAACACTGTTCGATATCGTGATCGCCCCTGGTTTCTCCAACGAGGTCATCGAGATTCTCAAGATCCGGAAGAATCTTCGCGTTCTGGATACGTCAGCTCTCGGCGACTTTTCGCCTACACCACCACTCGACATCCGTCCGATTCGAGGCGGATTTCTGGTGCAGGAGCCGGATACGCAGGAGGACGATCAAGGCATCTGGCAGGTCGTCACCGAGCGCCAACCAACCGCCAGTGAACGGGCAGATCTCGAATACGCATGGTCTGCGGCGCGACTGGTCAAGTCGAACGCAATCGTCTTCGCGAAAGACGGGGCGGTGGTTGGGCTCGGTGCGGGTCAACCCAACCGTCTCGAAAGCGTCGCTCTCGCCATCCGGAAGGCAGGGGACAGGGCACGAGGAACAGCATTGGCCAGCGATGCGTTCTTCCCATTCCCGGATGGAATCGAGATCGCCGCTGCCGCCGGAGTGACTGCGATCATTCAACCAGGTGGCGGTATGCGCGACAAAACCGTGATCCGACGGGCAGACGAGCTCGGATTGACAATGATTCTGACTGGAACCCGCCACTTCCGACACTGATCAGGATGCAGAACGATATGTCCCCGGATGCGAACGCATCCGGGGACATATTCGATCGTTTGGCTACGCCAGTTGCGCCGCGGGACTTACATTCGCAGTTCGCTTCAACCAGAGCTCCGGTTCACGAATCTCGTTCATGTCCGGAAGGAACTCGGCCGCGTGCCAAACGAGGCGAGCAGCATCCTGACCACGAGCAGCGACGATGGCATCGATGAATATTTCACCGGCGCGGTACTGTTCCATCTTCACATCCAGGCCGGTGAGTTTGGCGAAGAGTTGTTCGGCCTGCGTTCGCTGAGCCTGACGCTCCTCGAACTTTTTGGCGATTATGTCGTAGGCTGGAAGCAGCGTTTTACCAACGGCATTCATGACGTGATTGGAATACCCTTCCACAACACACATCATCGCCTGCATTTCATTGAACAACTCACGTTGCTGCTTGTTCATGAACGCTTCGATCCAGCCTGTAGCACCAGCATCCCGGTTGCGCACGCGATCAGCGAAGACTTTGAGACCCTTCATCCCCTGCTTCAATTGCTCGGCATCTTCGTTGATGAAGGTCATGTACTTGTCGAGAAGTCCGTTGAAGTGATCACGGACCCAGGGATGGCCCTCGAACTCGAAGGCATGAGTTGTTTCGTGAAGAGCTAGCCACATCCGAAAGTCTTCCTTCGGAAGCCCCAGTTTCGCCTCGATTCCCTTGATGTTGGGTTCGACATAGTAGAGCTTGCCGGAATCCGCCACTTGCTCTCGGCCGAGAAGTGCCAGATCGTACTGTCCGAGGACGCGGCGCCCCATATACCCGAGGACCAGGCCAATCTGGTAGCTGAGTACTTTCTGGTTGAGACCATGCCAAACCCGGCTGAACCCGCTCATCGATTTTTTCGAGTTCAGTTCGTCGATCGCCCTGAACATTCGCTGAAAGGATTCGAGATTGGCATTGATCCAGTCAACCCGATCGAAGGCGAACGTTTGTGGAGCGCCGTTGGGAAGTGAGGTACCGGTATAGTCGGCAACGATTGGCACGCATTTCTCGACCAGATCGAAATAATAGGCATTGAGACGCTCGCGCTCGGTTGCGGTCAGCGCCTCTCCCTGGTTCATCCGTGTGGCAGTTTCGCGGGCTTTCGTCCAATCGATAACTCCCTCGATACTGGTGCCAGACGTACCTGAACGATTCCGGCGATTGATCCAGACACTCAGGGCGGCTCCGGCAACGGCGCCCGCAGCCACCGCAGTGACCTTGTGATTTCCGGATCCTTGGGACGACTGTGTATTCATGATTGAGTCCTGCTCTTCATATATGTCGGCGCAATCAAGCTCATCGAAGAACGGCGCGCGACATCGGAATAGGGTACACCATTAAACTGGGAGCATCGGTTCATCGTGTTCGAAGCAACAACGAGCGACAGAATCTGTCAGGTTGCGTGTGCTGCCAAAGCTCATCTACCGACTTTTCTATGTCATAGGTAGGAGCCAATGTGATGCGCACCCCTGCCGCCCACGGTTCAGTGACAATGCTCCTCGGCAAACCGGTGAAGAGCGGATCGATTATGTCGAAAGTGGTCGAGCGTCTGCAAAAGGCCATTCGAACAGTGGTACTGCATACGTCCACAGTCGAAGTTCCCGTACCGGCCTGGCTGGACGAAACGCATCTGGTCATTCAGCGAGGGCTGGATCGGGAAACGCTGCGGGCACTTCTTCCAGTCGAAACGGAAGAAATCCTCTTTCGCAATTCGATCAAAGCATCACTCGATGTGTTCGACCGACTGGGATGCATGGCAAAACTCGATGGTGCAGGAATCCCAACTCCGCGCGTTGACGCCTATGAAACCTGGCTGCAACTCATCGAATTCAGCAGCGGGTATCCCGTCGTCGCCAAATTCATTTCTGGAAACAGGGACCGAGGAGCGACGGTCCACATTGCAGCAGATGGTGACTTGCCCATCGCCGCCCCGTTTGCCGGTCCGTAGGTGTGTGAAGCGTTCATTCCTAACGATGGTTGGACCGCAAGATCTATGTCGCTAAGTCAGCCGTGCGAGGTGTCCTGAAAACAGGGCTGGGTCGGGTGGGCGACGGTAAGTTAATGAGCGAACCGTTCGAAGTTGGAACGGACTTGCAGAACCTGGCCCGGCAGGTCGGTGGAATGCTCAATCTCGACATTTATGGAGTCGATGTACTGGAGAAGTCGGTCCGGGCTGTTCGTTGTCGACGTCAATCCGTTTCCCGCGTTCCGGGGAGTCGATGGCGCATCTCGAGTGATCGCCAATACCCTGATTTCCCTGTACTGGAACGAAGCAGCAGGGGATAGCGGGAGACCCGACGGGCGGTGAGGCCGGTCGGGTCGTGGTGGG
>JBBJOX010000212.1:0-5289 GCA_037724245.1 Thermomicrobiales bacterium
ACGCTCAGTCCGCAATCAGTCAATGAAACCTTCACCGTCGATGTGAACGGTGTACTGGGTGGAGACGACGGTGCCACGAACGACGCGCTGGAAGGTCTGCGCGGCGTACTCACCAAATATGCCGAGGGTACCAACTGCAAGATCGGGTTCATCAACATCTCGACGAACCATCCGGATGTTGCCACCGGCAGTCAGACGTCTGACAGGATCGGCGAGCTCATTCAGGACGAGTTCCCGACGCTTTTGCTCGAAATCGAAGGTGAGGAACCGTCTCTGGCGTACGTCCCGTTTGCCAACACCGGGGGCCAGCCAACAGGCCAGGTCGAACTTCAACTCTTTACCAATGTGGGCTGCCAGCCAAGCGGTTGACGACTATAGTATCATTTGGGAAGTATCAATTTAGCGCTGAGAATCAGCCCGTGGAGGCTCACACATGGCAGCACCAGTAAACGTAACCGACGCCACATATCAGACCGAAGTCATCGACGCCGACAAGCCGGTGCTGGTCGATTTCTGGGCTCCATGGTGCGGACCTTGTCGCGTCGTAGGACCGATCCTCGAAGAGATCGGCAACGAGAACGAAGCGCGAATCAAGATCGCCAAGGTCAATGTCGACGAGGAGCAGAAGTACGCTTCCCAGCTCGGGGTCTTCAACATCCCGACCATGATCCTGTACAAGAACGGACAACCGGTCGACAAGATTATCGGTTCGATGCCAAAGCAGCAGCTCTGGGATCGACTCGAGAAGAACCTCGACTAGAGTTCAACATTCACGATAAAGCGGGCGGCCAGTTGGCCGCCCGCTTTGTTGTATCCGCTGGTTCTCTCTGCAATCGGCAAGGGCGGAGCCGGTCTCTGCCATGGATCGGTTTAACCACATTCAGGCAACCACAAGGGTCGCAATGCCGTTCACGAGTATCCTGCTCAGGAGCTCGAAGCGAGTTCGGTAATGTCTCGTCCGGTCAGCTCCTCGACCTCGCGCCGCAAATCCTCGATGTCCGCAAACTGACGGTATACCGATGCGAACCTGATATACGCGACGTGATCAAGCTCCTTGAGCTCGCGCAGCACATGCTCGCCAATTTCGGAAGACGGAACCTCGGCAGTTCCCAGAGCCAGCAAGTCGCTCTCAATCCGAGATATCAGAGCTGTGAGATCTTCCTCACCCACCGGGCGTTTCGTCAGTGCCACACGAAGCTTCTGACGTAGCTTATCAGGATTGAATTCTTCCCGACGACCGTCTTTCTTGACAATCACGATCGAGACGGCGTCGATTCGCTCGTAGGTCGTGAATCGACGCTTGCATTGAATGCACTCGCGTCGACGTCGGATAATTTCGCCATTACTGAGATCGCGGCTATCCACCACCCGGGAGTTTTCGGTTTGGCAATAGGGACAGCGCACCCGAAACCCTTCTGACTGGAACAACAAGCGACGACGCCAACTGGGCATCAAACTTTGAGACGAATATCCTTTCGGTCACTCGCCCCACTGGAACCTAGCGCTCGCGCAGGAACCGGATGATGGAAGATTCATTCTCCCATTCATCGTCCGGATACACCGGTGGTCCACCCGCGTCAGATCGCGATGGAGCCTGGGAACTGGATCGTGGTGCCTCGCGCTGTGTGTCACGAGCGTCACGCGATGACGATCTAAACGTGTACGCATCGGCAGGCGGGCGATCGTCGAAACCGGTGGCAATCAGCGTAATCATCACACCGTCACCAAGCGAATCATCAATCGATGTCCCGTAGATGATCTCTGCATCGTCATCGGCGGCGCTTCGAATAACCTCGGCAGCTTCGCTGGTTTCGAACAGGGTCAATGTCGTACCGCCACTGATGTTGTAAAGCACACCCTTGGCACCCTGGATATTCATTTCCAGTAGTGGGCTCTCGATTGCTTCGCGGGCAGCATTGACGCAGCGGTCAGCACCCTCGCCATATCCGATTGCCATCAGGGCTGAACCGGCATCGTGCATGATCGTCTTGACGTCGGCAAAGTCGAGATTGATGACGCCCGGCTTCGTAATCAGGTCGGAAATACCAGCGATTCCCTGACGCAGAACATCATCTGCGATCTGGAACGCTTCGGTAACGGTCGTTTTCGGATCGACCATGTGCAGCAATCGCTCGTTCGGAATCGTGATCAGTGCATCGACCGATTCCTTGAGCATGGCGATGCCCTCTTCAGCAGCTCGTCGCCGACGGCCACCCTCGAATTCGAATGGCTTGGTGACCACCGCAACGGTCAGGGCTCCGGCGTCCTTGGCCAATCGGGCGATCGTTGGCGATGCACCGGTTCCGGTACCTCCGCCCATCCCGGCCGCGATGAAGATCATGTCGCAATCGCGCATGACTTCGGCAAGACTCTCGGCGCTTTCCTCGGCAGCTCGCTCACCGATTTCAGGACGACCACCAGCACCAAGCCCCTTGGTCAGCTTGTCGCCGATGCGAACGGCGATCGACGCCTCGCTCGTCATCAGCGCCTGGGCATCGGTATTGACTGCCACAAACTCGATGCCATCGACACCGGCCCGCACCATGCGATTGATCGCGTTGCCGCCGGCACCGCCAACTCCGATGACCTTAATTCGGGCAAACGTTTGCGCCAGAAAGTCCGAGGTCGACCATCGGGACGACGGCTGATCTCCAGCCGGTGCCTGTGGCCGCTCGGGCTCGGTTGCTCGTTGTTGCGAAGCGTTCACACCCGCGGTGCCGTGCACACGCACTTGCTGACCTCGCGAAGGGTTTTGACCACGGGATACCATTGTCCCATCACCATCCAGATTGAGTATCACCAGCATTCACGTGCAATGCGGTGACCGCGACAAAACGCACATGCTACCGAACGAAACCACGTGGTAGACGTCCGATATACCAAAACACCCCTCTCGAGCTTCGGGGCGACGTGCGGGGCCTTCTTCCAAAACCGTATTCACTGGGTGCAGGTCCAGCGCCACCACAAGTTCGAACCAGGCAGTCGTGCTGTCACCAGCATTGACACAGCCAAGCTTCTCCCGGACGGCCTTCTTCGTGAGTATATCACGAGTACGTGCACCCTAGTCGAATGCGACAACATACGCAAATGTGCGAACGAACGCGGGTTTTTCAGGATCCGCCGCGTTGTTTGTCGTCCTGCCGCTCCAGCGCCAACTCAATCAGTCGATCGACCAATTGTGGCAATGCGATACCACTGGCGGCCCACAACATTGGATACATGCTGATCGAGGTAAACCCGGGCAATGTATTGACTTCGTTCAGATACACATGGTCTGTTCCATGCTCGATGAAGAAATCGACTCGCGCCATCCCTGCCAGATCGAGCGCCTGAAACGACGCTATCGCAAGTTCCTGCAAATATCCCAGCAGTTGTTGATCGAGATCTGCGGGAATGATCAGTTCGGCCGAATCGTCCACATACTTGGCATTGAAATCATAGAACTCACCAGCCGGCCTGACCTCCCCGGCGATCGACACGATCGGATCCTCGTTGCCGAGTACCGCCAGTTCGATTTCCCGACCTTCAACACCGCGTTCGACAATGATCTTGCGATCGTAGTGCGCCGCCAGGGAGAGGGCGGGCTCCATCTCGGATGGATCGTGCACCTTGCTGATCCCGACACTGGAACCCATGTTCGCGGGCTTCACGAAACAGGGAAATCCAGTTTTGGATCCTATGTGAACCGCGATCCCCTGTGGATTTCGCTTGAACTCGCTGCGCAATACCTGGACCCACGGCAGCTGGGGCAGTCCCGCCTGCGTCAGGATCGTCTTGGTGATCGCCTTGTCCATGGACATTGCAGATCCCAGAACTCCAGCACCAACATAGGCCGTGCCACTCAGCTCAAGCAATCCCTGGATCGTTCCATCTTCACCCATCGGCCCATGCAGCGCCGGAAATACGACATCGACCCCGGCGGCGAGTGCCGAAGGCGGACTCTTGCTCGATTCGATCTTTACGAGATCGTTCGTTCCAGCAGCGCCGGAGTTCAATCCAGGCATCGTCGATTGCGATGCCAGCGCCGCAAGTGGGTCGCCATTCGTCAGCCACTCACCCTCCCGGGTGATGCCCACCGGTACCACCTCGTAACGGGCCGGATCCAGCGCATCGATGATTGTTTTCGCCGACCGCAACGAAACGTCGTGCTCTCCGGACTGACCGCCAAGAAGCACAGCAACCTTGATCTTTCGCGGCTGTTCAGCCATGTGAGGATCCTCTATTCATGATTTCCCGAAGTCGATTCCCACGCATCGCCGTCTCCGACGCGTTCGATTTCCGGTCTCAGTTCAATGCCAAATCGATCTCGAACAACATCCTGACCGTGCATAATCAGATCCCAGGCATCGCTGGCTGTGCCACCGCCAGTGTTGACCACCCAGTTCGCATGCTTCGGCGAAAACTGCATGGCGCCGATAGTGAAACCCTTGAGCCCTGCTGTTTCGAGCAACCTGCCGGCGTAGTCACCTTCCGGATTAGCGAACGTCGATCCGGAACATGGCCCTGAAGGCTGCGTCCGCTTACGGAAACTGGCGTGCTCGTCGGCCAACGCGATTAAATGTACCGGATCGGATTTCGGCAACCGGAAGGTCGCACCGAGAACGATCCACGGTCGCGGCCTCGCCGATCCCTTGATCTTCGTCATCCGGTAACTCGCACCCAACCATGCAGCGTCGACAGTTATGCGCTGACCAAATTCGTCGAGGAGATCGATCGAAACGAGATGATCCTTCAGTTCCGTGCCGTGCGCTCCCGCATTGTTCACAGTCGCCCCGCCAATCTGACCCGGCAGGCCAACCGCCCAGTCCATCCCCGACCAGCCCTGTTCGGCGCAGTAACGACCGACGCCGGAAATCGGAGCCTGCGCTGGAGCAACAAGTTCAACGAAGTCTCCGTGATCCGTATGCCACAGCGATTGCAGCGCCTTCGCTCCCGCCGCCTTGACGATGATCGTCAATCCGCGAATGCCAGCATCGCTGGCCAGTACATTGCTGCCGCCTCCGATGACGGTGACGGGCAATTCGCGTTGAACGGCCCAGCGAAACGCGGCCACAATGCCATCCTCGGATGAGGCCCGAATCAGAAAATCAGCTGGGCCTCCGACCCGCATGGTCGTAGCCAGCGACAGTGGCGACTGTTCCTGAATCCTGATACCCGACGGGTCATCGGAATGTCGATTCTTTGCAGACTTGGCTGTGGGTCTCCGCTCAAGCCGCCTGAGCAGATTGGACCCGACATCGGTAATCGTCCCGGCTCCCATCGTCATCACGAGATCCCCCGACGTTACCA
>JBBJOX010000213.1:0-5242 GCA_037724245.1 Thermomicrobiales bacterium
TCCGGTCGCGATGGAGTCAAGCCGATGGTGACGAGATCGCCTCCTGCCGCAGCAGCGATTGCCGCCCTGACGGCTGCTTCGAAAGCGTCGACATCGGCAACATCGTGATCGGCAGCGAAACTACCGACGATTGCGTCCGGGTCTCGTTCGGCAATCATCGCTGTGGCGAGCGCAAGTGCTGGTCCGGTTCCGTTAGGTGACGGCTCGACGATGATGTTCTGCGGTGGAAGATTCGGGAGTTGCTGCTGAATTGCCTCGGCGTGTGCGGCACCGCAAATGATCAGAATGTGATCGGGCGTTGTCAAACGCAGCAGCCGATCGAATGTTTGCTGGAGCAAGGTCTTGTTCCCCAGCAACTGCAACAGGTACTTCGGTCGCGCCGACCGGCTGAGCGGCCAGAGTCTGGTGCCGGAGCCTCCCGCCGGGATCACGGCCCAAAATGGAGCTGCAGCCGGCTCGTTCGTTTCCGATGATTCCATGAACTCCGCTCCCAATTGTCAGTCTGGCGTAAATGGGCCAAATGCACGTGGTTCCGATTCTGATTTTCCGTCTGACGCAATGTAGCATTTGCAGTGTTCGAAGAGGGAGCCAAATGACGCTTCTGCATCGCTGGTTGCAGCGTAGTGAACGAGGATGTTCGTGTGACTGACGAGGTGTTGACTGGATCGCGACGAATCTCCCTGGTTCGCCCACGGCTCGACGCGAAACCATGGGGTGGCACCGCGCTTCGCCAGTTCGGAATGGACATCGCCGATGAAGAAATGATCGGCGAGGCTTTAGTCACTGCCAACGATGCGGTCATTACAGGGGGATTCGGGGCGGGAACAACGCTCGGCGAAATCATTGCCGACGATCCGGGCCACCGCCTCGGTGAGCTTGGTCTTTCGATCGTGGGGGGAAGAGCGCTCTTCCCGCTGCTCGTAAAGCTGATCGATGCGAATCAGGATCTCTCGATTCAGGTGCATCCAAACGATCAGCAGGCTGCTCCGCTTGATCGTTTGGGCAAAACCGAAGCCTGGGTCATTCTGGATTCCCGCTCTGATGGAAGGTTGTATCTGGGACTGCAAAATCCCGACGATCTGGCAGGGTTCGCCGCTGCGGCCGGACTTTTGGACGGATCGTCGGCGTCGCACCTAAGATCGATTCCCGCTGCAAAGGGTTCGGTCTGGCTTTTGCCGGCGGGAACGATCCATGCACTGGGTGCGGGTGTTCTTGTCTATGAAATCCAGCAGCCGTCGGACATGACGTTTCGGCTGGATGACTGGGGCCGGGTCGATGCATTCGGCAATCCGCGCGAAATGCACCATGAGGCAGGGTTGGCAGTCGCTCGGCCAGACTTCCAGCCGTCGGCGATCGGATCGGTCCGCATCGAAAGTGCAGGGACGGATCGCGAGGTTCTGGTTGCCTGCCGCTATTTTGCGCTGGAACGCTGGGATTGGCACGTAGCCGAAGGAGAACTGCTACCGGAATCGGCAGCCCCCCAGGTTCTGACGGTGCTCGAGCATTCACTCGAAGTCGGCGGTTTTTCCCTGAACACCGGTGAGTCGGCAGTGATCTGGCCGGGAAACGGACCCGTGATGCTGAACAGTGACAATGCGATCGTCCTGCGAGGCTGGATTCCTGACGCCTCCGACACATGTGCCACAGGTACCTCGGAATGAGCCATCAACCAGATCTTGAACCCCGGTACCTTGGCACGCTCTTCGGCATGGCTTGCGGCGATGCGCTGGGCGGAGCTGTGGAGTTCCACAGTCGCAGCAGCATTGCAAAGGAGTTCCCGGATGGCGTTCGGGATATCCTCGGTGGCGGACCACATCAACTCGAGATCGGAGAAGTGACGGACGACACCGCCATAGCGCTGGCGATTGCCAGAGCCTGCACGGGAGAGGGTATAGATCTCGATCGGATCGTCGAAGGTTTTCTTACGTGGTTTCGATCCAATCCAAAGGACATCGGAATCTCCACCCGGGCAGCGTTAGGCTACCTGAACCAGGGTTTGCCATGGAGCGATGCAGGTGAGCGACTGCAACGAGAGACTCCGTCAGGTGTGGCTGGCAATGGCTCGGTGATGCGGTGCGCCCCGATTGCGATGCGCTTCAGATCGAGCCCGAAGCGTCTGGTCTCTCATTCAATCGATATCTCACGAATTACTCACGCGGATCCACGCGCAATCTGGGGTTCAGTGGCGGTGAATCAGGGAGTGGCGCATCTGCTCAATGGTGGATTGATCGAGAGCGTGATAGCGGCAGCGGCGAAGGACATTGATAACGAGAACGTGACGAGATCGCTGCGCCTTGCCGAGATGCTCCACTATGACGACGTGCCGTCGGATGGATTCGTTCTCGATACGATCACGGCCGCCTTCTGGTGCCTGCTCCATCGCGATTCAGCAGATGAGGCGATCATCACCGGCGTCTCCATGGGTCTGGACACCGACACTACCGGTGCGGTTTGCGGTGCGCTGGTGGGTGCCGCATACGGCGTCGAGGCGATCCCCGAAAGGTGGCGACAGGTGATTCATCACCATGAGGAACTGGTGAGTCTGGCTTTGTCGATTCAGGAATGGGATCTCGCCGACAGGGATTCGAATGGCATCGAGGGGTAGTCGTTGGCTGGAATTGGCGATCGCGTCAATCTGGCAGAGACCACCCCTACGCCTACCGTCGGCAGATAGCTACTGGGATTCGGTGAGATTCAGGGGTCTGGCCAGGCGGATGTAGCGGTCGACGCTTTGGCGGTTTCGTGGGTCGTCGGAGAGGCCGAGTAGCTGCAGCAATGTCGGTGCATCTGCGCCAGCTCGTGCCTGGTCGACAGCGAAACTGTGCCGGAGAACTTGCGGCGTGACAGCCTTCGAAACATGGGCCGCGGTCCTGACGCGCTCGACCATGCTGTTGACGGCCGGTGGGCCGACCTGAACAAGCACGTCCTGCGCACCACTCTCGTCGAGAAACACCTGATAGAGATCGGAAAAGGCACGCGTGCTGACCAGCGACCGTTCGCGAACGCCACCGGTCGATGTTGCGTGAAAGACGTACACGATCGGACGATCCTCATCGGAGCGATCGATATGGTCGCGACGCAAGGCGAGGATCTCGGATCGGGTCAACCCCAGGCGGAGCATCAGCCAGAATGCGAACAGGCTCCATGGCTCGTCCTCAGCCGCAGTCACCAGTAGCAACTCCTGTTCGTCGGGAAAGATGGGCACCGGAAGTCGAAGTTCGATGTGGTGCGGGAAATAGCCCTCGGTTGGATCGTGATCGAGAACGCGTTGTTCGATCAGAAACCGGAAGAATCGGCGCGCCGAGGTGAGCCTCCGCTTGCGCGTAGCCTTGTTGGACGCATCGCCTAAATAGCGAGCTATGTCGTGGCTCGAAACGGCATCAATTTTCTTGGGCCCGGCGAATTTTTCCAGAATGGTCAGGTCGTAGGCATACGAATGGACGGTGTTTGCAGGTCTTTGCTGTCGCTCCAGGTCCAGCCTGTACCAGCTTCGGGCCAGCGGCAACGCAGCTTCGGAGTGGAGCGCTGGAAGCTCTGTCACAAACTCAGGTGCGGTGCTCTCAACATGCTCGAAAAGCTCGATCTGATGGGCTCTCGCGGGGCTGACACCCAGTTCGATATCTGAAGACACCGCATCAGATCCCGGTGGAGCGTTTCGCTCCTCCGAAGTGACTCCGTCGATCCCGGCAAAGCGGGTCATTGGCTTGGCGGGAGATTTACCTGTGCGATCGGCCATGGCTGAGCACCTTTATCCTGTGATCTTCAATCATACACAGGCAAAACGGAGATTTCAGGTTCATGGTTGAATGTGTTTGTTCCACTGCCTTGGGCGGAAGAGCACAATTGGTGAGTGCATTTTCAGTCAAATCGGCCAAAGGTTGTACGCAGTTTCACAATACTGCAAGAGTTGACGCTCTGAAGATATGCTGATATGCTGATGATCATATTGCTTCAGGAAATGCATGACTCGCGGCATCGCCGCTCGCAAGGCGAAGCTGTACCCACGTCGCAACCGTTCTGTGCACATTCTGTGCCTCGTGTGAAACGACTACCTGGATGGGCGAACTCGTCATTGGAAGACCTGCGCTACAGGTCCGCACCGCACTCTCGATACCGTTGGACATGGTCTCGGTCATGTCCCTCCTCTACAGGGCAGTCCCTGGTAGCGGTCTGGATCGATGGCTGATCAATGCCCGACGCGAACTTCCGCGTCAATTGCAAACCGATCTCGATTTGCTTCACGGGTTCTCCGGTCGACTTCTCTATTTTATGGAAGAACCGATCATGGCGTTTCAGCCGCTGGAGGATCGCCAGGCCGGGGCGACGATGGAGGATCTGGTCGGCTTCCTTGGAGCGCTACCAGCCGAGGCGTTTCGCGAGATGGTGGTGAAATCGCTCGATCGGGTTCATCGCGATCTTGGTACCGGGTTTACGGCACCACTCTCCGATTCCGGCAACGAGAACGAGTGGCGGCGTTACATCGAGCCGGGCCTGACAACAGCCGACGCAGATGATGTGGTGCAACTCGTTTCCCACCCGGATGACCTGAAAAAGCGCACTATCAGGCTGATTTCGGGAATTTGGGAGCACATTTACCGTGATGAATACATGTCCCGGCAGCAGGAACTTGACGACGCCGAGCGCCTCGCCCGGGTTGCGAGTGCTCGCGGTTTCGGATTGGCCTTTGCCGAACTGACCGGCAATCGCCTGCCTGCAACGCTGGCCGCCGGATTGAACAATGTGGCCCGCGTGACCTTCTGTCCGTCGGCTCACCTTGGTGCATTCGTGAGTTACATCAGCTATCCGCCGGATCTGGTTGTCTTCTTTGGAACGCAGAATCTGCAGATGATTTCTGCCGAGACGCTACCGTTCGGTACGGTGACCGCCGTCGAGGTCACCAATGACGATGTCTACCGCAGCCGCGATGCCGATCCGTTGACTGGTGAGGATCTTCTGGAAAGTATCCGCGCCCTGGGCGATGGCAATCGCCTGCGTATCCTCGACCTTCTGGGCGGCGGCGAGCTCTATGCCCAGGACATTGTTGGTCGATTGGGAATCGCCCAGTCCGCAGTATCGCGACATCTTTCCCAGCTCGAACGAGCCGGACTGGTTCGGGTCGAGCCGCGTCGCGGGATGAAGTATTACGCGATCGATCGCGGGCGACTCGAATCGCTGGCCGATACGATTCGGGCCCGAGCACGTTGAATGTGAGAAATCGGGCAATCTTCCCATTTTGGGGTTC
>JBBJOX010000214.1:0-5231 GCA_037724245.1 Thermomicrobiales bacterium
AAATCGCTTCCTTCCAGCCCATACTCATCGCGATCAGCACAGCCGGGATTCCACCAAGCCACGGACCGATGATCGGAATGATCTCGGTCACACCTGCCCAGAGACCCAGCAACGGCCAGAATCGGAGATCGATGATGCCGTAGGCGACGGTGGCGATCGTACCGATGATGAGGCAGAGCAGTAACTGGCCGCGCATCCAGCCGCCGACCTTTTGCTCGACATCCTGCCAGAGTTTGTTGACCCGACTTCGCCGTTCGGGATGGATCTGATCGAGCACGACTCGCTTGATCAGGGATTTTTCGAGCAAATAGTAGAACGTGATGACGAGCAGCGTCAGTGCCGAAACAAGACCAGTGCCGACACTCAGCAATACCGGCAACGCGGCTTCCGCACTTCCTCCACTGACTGACGATGTTGGCGCTTCCAGAAAGTCGATACCGCGACCAAGCAGATCGGCACCGAACCCGTTGAGCACAGGATTGGAACTCATTCGCCAATCGGCCTGGAGTTCACGGAACTGTTCAGGCGCTTCTGCCCTGAACTCGTCTGCCTGATCGGATATCGGAGTTACGAAGGCAAAAACCAGCAAGGCGACGATGCCGGCCAGAACAACGTAGACGATGGCAATCGCCGCGGCTCTTGGTACCCGGCGTGACTCGATGCGCTGAATCGGTCCTTCGAGAATCGTGCCGAACAGCAGGGCGAGCAACCCGAGAATGAGCACAAGCTGGATCTGGAAAAGTACCCAGCACAGGAGCAGGACAAGGAAGAGAGAAAACGGTGTTATTCGAGAGGAACGGTCCGGCCGGTCCGGACGATAGCCGTCTCCATCATCGTTTTGCGACGTCATACCAGCTGGGATGCCAGATCCCGATCGAGCAACCATAATGTTTGTTCTTAAGTCCTTGTCAGATAGAAAAACCCGCTGGGAAGAATGGTACTCGACAGGTCTGAGTCAAGGCTCTTCGCAGCGGGATTCAGTTTGCGTCACGGTACCTCGTCGACTCAGGCAACGGCCTTCTTGCCGAGCGGTCGTGTTTGCCAGAATTTCGCTTCCAGTGGATCGACCGGCAATCGACGCTGGGCGGGTTCAAGATCGTTCCAGACCGTTGAAAAGGAAAAGTGCTCTACTCCGTCCACAACAACCCGTCGTGCAGCACCAAACGGTTTGGTGACAGCGAATATTTCCCTTGGCGGTCGCGAGACAACTTCTGTCTGAAACCAGCCATGCTCGGTGCATTCACCAGCGTGCAGTTGCCAGACGATGGTGGCAGTGACACCACCAAGATCGCGAACAATGACGCGGCTCAACTCCCCATCACAGATCGGGCAATGCATGGGCGTCCGGGTGCGGACTCGGTCACGTTGATTTTCTTGCGGGGACACACTGCTCACAGGCTTCACTCTTTTCTCTGCCGGGGGGAGGCAGGTACAGCGCACCGACAGGGGTGTCTCGCATCTCTTCCGAGCAGTCTACCACTGCCGATCGCGCCTGTCGGTAGGCATTTTGGCGGGTACTTCCGAACCGGCTTTAATGACACCTTCTTTCGCATTCCCTATGCCACCGAAACAGCAGGAAAAGAGAAGTTTGCCTGGGCGGGAAGCACGGATAACGTCTGTTGCATACTGTGATCGAACACGGTGAGCGCATCGTGCGATCGACTTTGTCCCCAGGGTTTTTTAATCATGCAACGCTCTTCAACCCGGCAACTCGAATCGCTGGACTGGTACAGGGACGCAACGAGGCGAGGCTCCCGATCCTCCGGCGCTGTACAGCAGATTCTCCGCTGGCTCCGCAGTGCCCGATTTCTCGCGTTTCATATTGGTGTTTTCGCGCTTGGGGTCACGATTGCCCTGGCGATCAATGTCGCGCGAGCCCCCGGTGATCTATGGGTCGATCGGCTGGCATTGAGCTGGGTCCTCTTGCTTGTGGTGCATGCAGCGATCATTGTTCTGGTGTTCACGATCGGGCTGCTGGGCACGAGCGCGGAACGCTTGCCGATCTACGTTCCGCAGAACAATGCATCGAATCCGCCTGCGACCGAACCGAAAACAACTGAGTATGCCTGGCCCGAGGCTCCCCCGCGACCTTCTCCGGCTACGCCTCAGCCAGCCACAACCACAGTCTCCCGCAGCACCGCAGCCGATACCCAGTCCGCAGGATCATCATCTGGCCCAACGACAACCTCATCCGTCCGGCGACCAGTCGAAGCAGCGAGTAATTGGCCCGGTGCCGCTCCCGACTCCGGGAGTGACATGGCATCCTGGCGTGAGGTTTCCCCTGCTGCCTGGCTCCGCCGTAAGCGAAGGTCCGACGATGAAACGGTGACCGACAGTGATTCGGAGAAGGACAATGATGCGGCAGCTCCCCGTGACCAATGAGATAACCCGGGATTTCACCGTCGCGGTGTTTGTGGTGCACCGGAATCGTGTACTCCTGCACCTGCATCAGAAATTGCAGCTCTGGTTGCCACCCGGTGGTCACATCGAGGCCCACGAATTGCCGGACGATGCGGCGGTGCGTGAAGTGATGGAAGAAGCCGGCATTTCCGTGCGCCTTGCAGACGCCAGGGATGGTCCGATCGATCGATCGGACCAGCCACGACAGTTGACGCGTCCAGCCGGGATTCAGCTGGAATCGATATCCCCGGATCACGAGCACATCGATCTGATCTACTTCGCCGTTCCGGTCAGTGAACACGACGACGTGGTCGTCTCCGAGGGGATGCTCTGGCTCAATCTCGCCGAGATCGGGTCAAGACCAGATATCACAGATGAGATTCTGGACTGGGCTACCCGGGCTGTGACATTCATCAACAGAGCAGGGTGAACCCGATACAGGGTCCAGGCATCAAAGCGATGGATTCCAGTAGGGAATCAGGTACTCGGTGAAGATAATGATATTCAGGCCGAAGAGAGCCAGCAGAATTGCCGCTTCGGCATACGGATGCCAGCGTCGCGGAATCAGCGCACGGTACCCCAGCAGAACCAGAACGGCGAACGCATTGACCGAAGGAAAATAGTAGCGGGCCTGGGTCAATGAAAAACTGGTTCCGAATTGCAGGATGGCGTAGTAGGCGATCACGCAGGCCAGAACAAAGGTCAACACGCTAATCCGCACCACATGATCTGGCAGGAAAATGCTGTCTGGCGCATTTGACGGATCACCGGTGTTCAGGTAGGCGAGTCGTGGCAACGAAAGATCGCCATCATCGCTCCGCATCGAGAGCTTGCGACCCTTCGTGATCGCGAACGATTGCACAGCCCACCAAAGCACGCCGAGCATTCCAACCACACAAAAGCCGAGGATGATCCGGAGCAGATTATCGTCCAGTGGAATCAAACGCCAGCCGAATTCACCCCAGGTTTCCCGCCAACGCAGCCAGGCGAACTTTCCATCGATGAGTTGCGACCACACCGACCGACCGGCGTTGTTCCAGTACTGTAGTTTCTCGATCCGCGAGAGACCTGTGAAATCCCCGTAGGTGGTCCACATATAGAGGAACCATGGCCAGATCAGCAGGCCACCAACACCGGCAGTGGCAGCACCCTTCGGGATCCAGACTCGCCAGTTGCGAATACCGATCCCGAGAATCATCGCAACCCCGATGACAAGCCCCGAAACCGCCGAGGTATTTTTCGATAGCATGGCCAGGCCGAAGGCAAATCCGGTCATGATGCAGATGCGCCACGAGAAGCCTCGCCTCAATCCTATGGCCAGTAGATAGAAGATGACGCTGGTGAAGGCGATCGACAGAATGTCGTTGTTGAGCATCGCCGCTTCGTAGGCAATTTGGGGCTGAAAGGCGACGAACGCCGGAATCAGTAAAGCCAGGAATCGATCCCTGGGGAAGATGACGCGTGTCGTCTTGTATGCGAAGAACACCGTCAGCAAACCGAAAGGGATCGCCGCCAGGCGCAGGGCATAGAGCTTCGTAACGAGACTGGCACTGCCGAAAAGCCAGTACACCGGTGTCATTAGCAGGTAATACAGCGGCGGATGATTGGCCGTATACACCCATCCTGATGGCAGGAAGTTATCCGGACCGAGCGTAATCGCGTAGACCGGAGTGTCCTCGAGTGCTGGATCGCTGCATCCGTGATACCAGTCGTCAGTGATGTAGCGACAGTACTGCCAGAGTTCCGGATCAATCAGATCGTGCGTTCGCTGGTTGCGCGTTTCGGCGTAAATCGCCTGCCAGGTTTCGAGATCCGGGATCACCGGTGGTCGAAAATCCTGCGCCACGAACTCCAGATACGTGAAGTGCGCAATTTCGTCATGACCGCTAAAGGGTGGAAAAACGAAGGTGAGCAGCACGCCCTTGGCAATGAAGATCGCCAGCAGAATCCAGAGGAATTTCCGCTCGAGCGGCGAAGTCCGGATTACGTGGACGATTCTCGGCCACAACGGCTGGCTCCCCTGGCCAGCGATCATCGCGTTGATCGTGTCCATGGTCGGTCCATGCGAGGTCGATTCCGGCCCGGATTGTGCCTGCTCTGCGTGATCGTGTTCCGAAGTAGAAGCCAACGACGGCGCTCCTGCACATGGTTCAAGAAGAGGGATCGATCGACACGTTGGTGCCGGGTCCCGTTTCGCGCGTTGGAACATCCTCGAAACCAGGTTCGAAGTGAGTGCCAGTGCAACCATACGGCAGAATGCAATCTCACGACTACCTGCCACGGCGCGTTCCTGATCTGGAGAAACAAAACGCGTGGGTGGAGTGAACTATAATTCGGGAGCCTGATCGTTTTGTGCTCGTCTGTTCTGATCTCGTTGAAGCAAGCGACATCAGGTTCGTATTCGGTGGTGTTGCACATGGCTTCCACCCATGTCCGTCTGGTTCATCTCGTCGTTGTGATCGGTCTCCTTCTGGCCTGGTCTGGTTCGTGCCGCGTGGTCTCTGCTCAGGAGACTACAGCGACTGCCCGGATAACCCTGCAGGTCGAATCCACCGGAGCAATCGACACGGCCTCGCTCGAATCCAATTTGCGACCGGTAATCATCACGGCGCTGGACGAACTTGCCTCACTTTTCGATATCGTACCAACGCTCCCTCTAACCGTGACCTTCGGCACCGCGCCGGACCAGGCCACACAACAACGATGGCAGTCCGTCGAGCAGCGGGCCTGGATCGATCCGGCATCCGCTACCGCACAGGTAGATCTGAACGCGTATCTGCAACTTTCCCCTTTGGAGGCAGGCAACGTCCTGCGCAATCTGCTGGCGCGAC
>JBBJOX010000215.1:0-5231 GCA_037724245.1 Thermomicrobiales bacterium
GTTAAGCATGGTTGCGACATCGTCGTAGGTGTCGGTGACACCGAATTCCTCGGTGAATGCCTGGCGCGCACCGGCGAAGACATCGGCGGCGGCAACCAGATCGACATTGGGCGAATTGACATAGGCATGGGAATGACCGCGGCTCATTTTGCCGCAGCCAATGACCGCTGCCCGATACCTGGCAGACATTGAAAAAGTTCCTCCACATCAGATAATCGATAATCGTTAGAAAATCATAGAAGGGGTTCGAAGGAAGTGCAATACCCTCGCCTGACGCGACAGTGGATCGATCGGCTTTGGCAGTTAATGAGCAGCTTCGTTGGGGAAAGGGTGCACGGCAACGTTGACACAATCAGCGATTGAGCCGTACAGTAGTGCTATCGAAACTTATTATCGATTATCGATGGAAAAGCTCATGGGCCGTGTTGCAACCCAATCCCAATCTCCACCGTTCATGGCGAGTCAATCGCTCCGCCACGACGTGCGGACACACCTGCGCAACATGATCTTCGACGGAACCCTGCAACCCGGTGACCGGATCGTCGAATCGCGACTGGCCAAGGAACTCGGGATCAGCCAGGCTCCGGTCCGTGAAGCGTTGCGCGAACTCGAACAAATGGGACTGGTGGTCAGTTACCCCAACCGTGGCTCCTCGGTTCGGCAGATCGAACCGCAGGACGCCCATGAAATGTACACCCTGCGCGCTCACCTCGAGACACTTGCCGTAAGCCTGGCGATTCCGCTGCTGACCGAAGACGACCTCTCGACACTCGATGGCATTATCGAGGACATGGTGGCCGCGGGTCGGGACAATAATCCGGAACGGCTGACCGAGCTCGACGCCCACTTTCATGAGTTCATCTTTGAGAAATCCGGTCATCAACTGCTCTTCCGAACCTGGCAGGGAATCAACCCGCTGAACTGGACCATGATCACGGTGGTTCGCCTGCGCAACCGGAATCTGGTTGAACTGGCGGAACGGCACCGGCCCATCCTCGACGCGCTGCGCAAGCGCGACATTTCCCTGGCCGAAGCTGTCATTCAGGATCACGTGCTCGTTCTGGGCGATCGTGTGGTGCACGAACTCGAGGAGCAACAGGCGGCGGCAGCTTTAACCGCAAAGGGGAATCAGTGAAGCGCCTTCAGGACAAGATCGTGCTCGTTACCGGTGCCGGTCGCGGAATTGGACGTGGAATCGCTGAATACGTTGCCGAACACGGAGCCAGTGTTGCGGTCAACTACAGCCAGAGCCGGACCCAGGCCGAGGACGTCGCGCAGTCGATCCGCGCGCTTGGTAGTAAGGCGATCACCGTGCAGGCCGATGTCTCGCAACGGGATCAGGTCGAACGCATGGTCACCACCATCGAACAGGATCTGGGTCCTATCGATGTGCTGGTCAACAACGCGGGTGTCGAATCGATCGTCCCGTTTCTCGAACTCGATGACGACGAGTGGCAGCGCGTCACTTCGATCAATCTCAAGGGTCCGTGGCTGGTTGGCCAGGTCGTGGCCCGTTCGATGGTTGCGCGAAAGCATCGAGGCACGATCGTCAACATCGGATCGATCCAGGCGGGAATGGTGTTCCCCGGGCGGACGCACTATGCACCGACCAAGCGCGGCGTCGAGGCGTTGACGCGGAGCATGGCGGCGGAACTGGCGGAACACGGCATTCGCGTCAATTGCCTGCATCCTGGCTTGTTCGATACCGATATGACGCAATGGGTGATGGGTGATCCCGAAATTCTGCCGAACGTGCTGGCAAATATCCCGCTCGGTCGTGCGGCACAGCCCAGGGAAATGGGTCCCGCCGTGGTTTTCATGGCAAGTGACGATTCCAGTTACATCACCGGCCAGTGTCTCTACGTCGATGGCGGAATGCTGATCATGTAACCGGTTGCCGGATGTGTCGTGTCACCCCTTTCTGAAGAAGCTCGGAGCATTTGATGCCGACCCATTTCATCGATCTGAGTATGAGCGTCGACAACGAGATGGTGACGTTTCCCAAGATCATCCAGCCAACGCTGGAGATGTACCAGGATTGGGAAGACTACGCGACGCAAATCGGTGCGGCCGAGCAGGGTGTCACCTGGCTGACGGCGACCTACCGTGTCGAACTGAGTGATCACGTCGGTACGCACATGGATTCGCTCCGGCACATGCGATCGGACAGCGGCGGGCCGGAAGCGATTCCGATTGAGTACTGCTACGGCGATGGCGTGGTGCTGGATTTCCGGCACAAACCGGCGGGAAGCGGAATTGCGCGCGATGAGGTGATCGCCGAACTGGCCCGCATCGACTACACACTGAAACCACTTGATATCGTGCTGATCATGACCGGTGCCGGCTCGTACCAGACCGAGCAGCGCTATTTGACAGACCACTCCGGGATGACGGCCGAGGCGGTCCATTGGCTGATCGATCAGGGCATCCTGATGATGGGGATCGATGCGATTACGTTCGATCCTCCGGTCTGGGCGATGTTCGAACGAAAGATGTTCTGGGAAGCCCATCGCGTCATGCTCGAACGCGAGTACTACCACGTCGAAAACCTGACCAACCTCGACTTGCTCCCCAAACCGTTCGGATTCAAGGTCAGTCTCTTCCCGGTGAAATGGGTCAACACAACCGGGTCCCCGGTACGGGCGGTGGCGATGATCGACGAATAGTCTTGACCAGTCGCCAGCTCTTTGCAGGCCTGCGGAATCGCAGGCAGAAAGGAAACAGATCAATGATCGTTCTCGTTGCTTCCTATTTTGGTACCGCCGGTTCCGGTGACGCAATCGAAGCACAACTCAGGGACATGTCGGTTGAGGTCAAGGCGACCGAACCGGGATGCGCGATGTATCAGGCCTGCCGATCGGTCGACAATCGCGACTTCTTCCTGCTCTATGAACATTATGTGGATCAGTCGGCGCTCGAGGCGCATCGCGAGACTCCACATTTCAAGCGGATCATCGAAGGCATCGTTGTCCCGATGCTCGAAAAGCGGGAACGCGCCCTTTACGATCTGGCCGTCAGCTGATCTGATCCGATTTCGCGGAGAACACATGAAGTACATCTCGTATCGCCCTGCCGGAACCCGCGATGAGATCAGGATCGGCGCACTGACGACGGACGGTTCGTGGATCGATCTGACCGCGACCTGCTGCCACATGCTCGAGGCGAATGGCAGCGGACATTCGGCAGCGCCTCGGATCGCCGAGGCACTGATTCCTGCCGACATGGTGGCGTTCATCGATGGCGGCTTGGCGAGTCAGACTGCTGCCGTCGATTGCCTAAAGTGGCTGGAAACTCCGAACGGGATTCCGCAACGGGAACAGGTGACGATCGATCTGGCGCAGGGCACACTGCTGCCACCAGTGCCGCGACCACCGATGCTGCGCGATTTCATGGCCTTCGAAACGCATCTGCGCAACATCTACCCAAAGCTTGGCCGTTCGATTCCCGATGAGTGGTACGAGTTGCCCGTGTATTACAAGGGAAACCCCGGCAGTCTCGGTGCCGATGGCGACGATGTTGCGATTCCGGGATATGCCAGCGAACTCGATTACGAATTCGAGCTGGGCATGGTGATCGGGAAACCGGGCATCGACATTCCGCACGAACTGGCGATGGAGCATGTCTTTGGTTTCATGATCTACAACGATTTCAGTGCCCGGGTGATTCAGGGTCGCGAGATGGCCGTCGGTCTCGGCCCAGCCAAAGGCAAGGACTTTGTTGGCGGCCATGTCTTCGGACCATGCCTCGTCACGATGGACGAGATTGGCGATCCCTACTCGCTGGGAATGAGGGCCTACGTCAACGATCAGCTCGTCTGCGACGACTCGACAGCGACGATGCACTGGACCTTCGAGGACATGATCAGTCACGCCTCGATGTCGGAGCAACTGGTCGTCGGTGAGGTGTTTGGTTCGGGCACGGTCGGCAACGGATCCGGCGGCGAGAAGGATATCGTGCTCAAACCCGGTGATGTGGTGCGTCTGGAAGTTGATCGGCTGGGTGTGCTGACGAACCGGGTTGTTGCGGCGACGAACGTCTGAACCCGGGTTTGGTTAACGCCACCATCGTCTCTGTCGAATTGCAACCTGCCTGTTCGTGGTGCGGGCTATCCGGGTAGGTCGGGGATGGGCTGCCAGTTCACCGGGTGTAGGGTGAAACGGCCGACTGCTCGAGCCGGTGCGGATTTCTCGCTCACGTCTCGAACGAAGAACTTCAGCCCGATGAATCGAGCATTCCTTGAAACTGGCGATTCACTTTTCGGGCTTCGACCATCCCGGGAATCCGGATCCAATCGCCAAGGTTCTCGCCGATACAGCCCGCGTCGCCGATGAGGATGGCGTTAGCCAGATGACGATGATGGGCCACTACTACCAGATCCCACCGATCGGGGCGGCGGAGCAACCGATGCTAAAGGGAAGCACCTCCCTTGGGTTCATCGCCGGGCAAACCAGGAACATCACCCTCGGACTGCTCGTTACCGGTATCACCTATCGCCATCCTGGCCTGCTGACGAAAATTTTGACTACGCTCGACGTGCTTTCGCAGGGTCGGGCGCAGGTTGGGCTTGGTGCGACCTGGTTCGACAGGGAGCATCTCGGGCTGGGTGTCCCTACCCGCCAGTGGCCGAACGCTTCGAGCGACTCGAAGAAACGATCCAGATTTGCCGCCTGATGTGGACTGACGACAACGGTCCGTATACCGGAAAGCATTACCAGCTGGCGGAAACACTCTGCGTGCCACAACCGGTCCAGGTTCCCGGTCCTCGCCTGCTCATTGGCGGTATGGATGAAAAGAAGACGCTCCGCCTTGCCGCGAAGTACGCCGATGCCACCAATCTCTTCGCTGGGGATACCGAGGTCATCAGGCAGAAGCTCGAGGTCCTGAAAGGCCACTGTGAAACCGAAGGCATCGATTGCGACCGGATCGAAAAGACGATCATCGGTGGTCCGAATTATCTCGACGGAATGGATGCCTATCTGCACGAGATGGAAGTCTATGCGGCCATGGGCATTTCCCAGGTCTGGCAAGGACCGGCCGGCCCCGATCCCGTGGCATGGGTCAACGAAGCGGTAGAGAATCTCCTGCCGAGACTCCGCGATATCCAGAGTACCTGCTGGCACGGCTTGTGCATCCTCATTGCCACTGGCCAACGATGGCCTGTTTTATCGATCACAGAGGTGAGGTCCCTCCAACCATGAGTGACAACAAGAGCGTCCCCGAAAATGTGCTGG
>JBBJOX010000216.1:0-5213 GCA_037724245.1 Thermomicrobiales bacterium
CGTCTTTTCGCTGCTCGGCAACGACTCGATCCGCAAGCCCGACGCCGAGGCCGAATCTCACCGCCGCCGCACAAGATTGCGGCGCTGGCCCCGCCCGCGACCCCGACGTTCATAGGATTACCGCTTCGAACACTGGAGAATCCGATGTCAGACTCATCACCGAACCACTGGATCATCGTCAGCTCACCCGACAACTGGCAGAAGACGATCGATCGCGAATTCACCATCCATGGTTTCAAATCCCGCCAGCGCAAGAAAGCGGAACAGATGAAGGCCGGTGACAAGATCGTCAGCTACATCACTGGCGAGAAGGCATTCGGCGGCGTGTTGACCATCACCTCCCCGTACTTCGAGGAACACGACAATCCGATCTGGGTCAGCGACGGCAAGAAATCCGGCGGCGAGGACTACCCGTTCCGCGTCAGGATAGAAAAGGACATCTGGCTACCCGCATCGGACCGTGTGGCAGCGCAACCATTGGCGCTCGAGATGGAATACACCAAACGCTGGCCCGAGAAGAACTGGACCCTCGCCTTCCAGGGTAACGTCCACCTGATCACCGCCTCCGACTACACCATCATCCGCACTGCCATCGACGAATCCGCCACCTGAACCTGCCATTACTATCATTGTTCGTAGGGGAGGCGTTTATCGGTTCCCGCAGCGATCGAACGTCACCCGTTTCACACCATCACCCATGACTCCATCAACCCCGCTGCATCAACTCCAACCTTGATGCGATCTCCAGCGCGATCTCTTTCGGCGAACGCTCACCCACCTCGATCACCACATCCCCGATTCCCCGGCTTTCGAAGATCTCCTGCAATACTGGTGCCCGCGCCAGATACCAATCCAGCGATTCCGGCGTCTCCCGCACCCGGAGCCGTTGCGCGATCGTCTCCATCGGTACATTCAGCCGCACAACCGTGACGACCGCTCCCGGAATCGCCCGCTCGTAGTCCAGCGGCTGCTCCGGTGTCTCAACCACATCCGACACGACAAAACATCGCACACCAATCTTCCGGTAATTGGGTGCAATTGCCGCGAGATTGTCCATTCCAAGACGTGAATTGAACGGCGTCACCTGCGGGAACGCGGTTCGCAGGAAGTCCATATCGATCAACGCGGTCGGTATCTGCCGATCAACCAGAACATCGTAAAGTGCCCACGACGTTGTCGTTTTCCCGGCACCAACCGGTCCAGTTATCACAACAACGACCAGCAAATCCTCATCCACGTGCAGCCTGCCTCGCTCTGCGAAATGATGTCGAAACGATCACTGGCACCACGGCCATGACTTGCCCAGGTCGACTACCTTCGCTACAGTCCACAAACATGCCGGAACTCCCCTGCTACGTCGTATCGTGAACGCGGATCAGATGTGCCTCCTGTCGAGTACTGAAACGCCAACCACGACCCTCCTGCGCCCTCAGATACGGGATCGGAAAGCACTGGGATTGCTGACGGTCAGCCACGTTGTCGACGATCTCTATCTCGGCGCGGTTCCGGCCATTCTGCCATTTCTGGTACTGGAACGCGGATACAGCTACACGTCGGCTGCCGGCATTACCCTCGCCGCTACCCTCGTTTCCTCGATCGCCCAGCCCCTCTTCGGTATCCTTGCCGATCGTCGCAGCGTCCCGCTCCTGACACCGCTGAGTCTGATTCTGGTAGGTAGCGGAGTGGGACTGATTGGTCTGATTTCCGCCTACTGGCTGGTCTGGGTCGCGGTGGCCATTGCCGGAATCGGTGTCGCGGGCTACCACCCATCGGCCGCCCGATCAGCCCGGATAGCCGCCGGCACATCGGCCCAGGGTATGGGCTGGTTCGCACTCGGTGGCAATATTGGCCTAGCTCTGGGCCCGATGATGACGACGCCACTGCTGCTCGCGTTTGGCTTGCGTGGAACGATGGTGCTGACCATTCCCGCACTCGCCATGTCAGCTGTGCTGCTGCGGATACACCTCACATCGAGAAGGGTAGGGGCGGACGTAACGCGCCCGCGCACGCCGTCGTCGGACACACTCGTGCAGCAGGATGACTGGCCGATGTTTCGCTGGCTTTCGTCGATCGTGATCCTGCGCTCGATCATGTACTACGGCATCAGCACCCTGCTGGCGCTGTATGTCATCGAGGAACTCGGCGGAAGCAAGGCCATCGCTTCTGCCACGCTGACGGTCTTTCTGGCGGTGGGTGCCTGTTCGACCCTGACCGGAGGCTGGATCGCCGACCGCTTCGGCCGGTTGGCCGCGATCAGGCTTGGTTATTGCCTGATCGTCCCGGCGCTGATCGTGCTTCTGACAGCACCTTCGCCCTACGTCGCCATTGGCGCTGCCGCACTGCTGGGTGTGGGGATGTACCTTCCCTTCGCTGTCCAGACAACACTTGGTCAGGAGTATCTTCCGAATCGGGTCGGCACCGCTTCCGGTGTCACTTTGGGACTTGCCGTTTCGGCGGGCGGTGCCTTTGCCCCGTTGTTCGGCAAAATCGCCGATCTGCAGGGGCTCACCTTTTCCCTCGCCCTGGTCATGATTCTCCCTCCGCTGGCACTCTTCCTCTCCTTCAAGCTGAAGGAACGACCGCAGCATGTCGATTCGGCTTGACACCGATTCCCTCTACCCGGTACCGTTGCCTTGAACTCCGATGATCACCATCGGGTATGAACCGCTGGCCAACCCGCAAGGAATCGATCAATGACGTCGACCGTCGACGATACGCACGACGCCGATACCACCAACACCTCCACCAAATCGAGCATGACCTTTTGCTCGCTGTTCAGTGAGGAAGCCGGGGTTGACCCTGCCGGATCGGCGTGGGCTCACGCGCACTACCTGATGATCGAAATCCCGCTTCCCTGGCCCTACGAGATCTACAGCAGCAAACGTGCTCCAACGGGCCTGAAACTCTATCTCTACGGACTCTTCGATCGCGGCCTGTCCGTTGCCGGAGCGGCCTTCGCCCCGGATCCCGCCTGGAGTGTCGAGGGCATGACCCGGATCATCGATTTCCGGATGCCTGAATTCCCGTTCACGACATTTCAGCGACGCGAGTATCTGGTGCCCACCGATCGAGCGACGGATACCGTCCGCGCGATTGTCGAGGAGGAGGATGCGCCCTGGCTGGAGGCATTCGAACAGCAGATACCCAACACCATGCGCGATGTCTTCGTCTGTACTCACGGGGCGATCGACGCCTGTTGCGCCACCTATGGCTACCCCATCTACAAACTTCTGCGCCACATGGCCGATGGTGCCCCGATGCCGATGCGGGCCTGGCGATGTTCCCATTTCGGAGGACATCAATACGCCGCAACCATGCTCGATATGCCGGAGGGCCGCTACTGGGGTCACCTCAAGGCGCAGAATCTGGCGACGATCATTGCCCGGAAGCGTCCATTCGCCGAGGTCAGGAAAAACTACCGGGGATGGGCCGGGGTACCGATGGGTCTCTCCCAGGTGGCGGAGGCCAGAGCACTCGAGCACTTTGGCTGGGACTGGACCAGATTCTCCATCAGCTCCGATTCCTTCCCCGCCTACATCTACGGTGCTACACCCGAACCCTCGACTGTCACCATGCACTTCGTGGACACCATAGCGGAGCGGGAGGGTGAGATCACGATTTCAGTAGCTCCGGACGGGTTCATTACCTCGATGCACAAATCAGGGATCGATGCCGAAACCTACGATGCCCAGCAATTCCGATCCGAGATTCTCGCTGTCACCAAGCTCGCCCGCGTCGCCGACTGAACCTCGAATCGGCTGGTATTGCACCCTCGTGGCCTGGCAGAACGAGTCGATTGGTTGGTTCCCGCATGATACTATCTCGACCTGACGTGCTTCGCTCATCGAAGCGCGATTCAAAATCCCATTCCCGATAAAACTGCATAAACTTTGACCCTGGTTTTCCATGGCGCCATTTTCCTGTGCCCAGCATCCACGCCGAAAATCATCCCTGTTTTGATGAAACTGTAATACTGTAAAACTGTTTTCGATTCGTCCCCGCCACTCTCCCGAATCCCCTGCTCCGCTTCACCGCCCCAACCGCTTTACCGGGCGACATTTCCCTGTCACCATAGGCTCGATATGCCGATGTTCGATGGAAAAGGAAATGCTGGTCGATGATCAACCTGTTCAGTGATACCGCAACGAAACCAACTCCCGGAATGCTCGAGTTCATGATGGCGGCCGAGGTTGGTGACGAACAGTTGCGCGAGGATCCCTCAGTCAACGAACTTCAGGATCTGGTTGCCGATCTGACCGGTAAGGAAGCCGGTCTCTTCCTGCCCAGTGGCACGATGTGCAACATCATTGCCTACTGCCTCCATTGCGAGCGCGGCGATTCGGTGATTCTCGACAATCTGTCGCATCCGGCAACATCCGAGGGCGGTGGACCGGCCGTCTTTGCCAATGTCATGCTCAAGACGATTCGTGAAACCAATCGAGGGCGCTTCACCGTCGCCGAGGTGGAACCACTCATTGCCGCTCGCGGCACGCACGCGTCGGGAACCACGCTGATCTCAGTCGAAAACACCACAAATGCCGGGGGTGGCGCTGTCTGGTCACTTGAATCGCTCCGAAAGCTCCAGACTCTGGCTCGGAACAACGGCATTTCGATGCATATGGACGGCGCCCGATTGATGAACGCCTCGATCGCCAGCGGCCATTCCGCGCGCGACTACGCTGATCTCGTCGATTCAGCCTGGATCGATCTTTCCAAGGGTCTGGGTTGCCCGGTTGGCGCGGTGCTTGTCGGGAACTCGGAGTTCATCGAGCGCGCCCGGATCCTGAAACATCGCTTCGGTGGGGCAATGCGTCAGGCCGGCGTGATCGCGGCCGCCGGGATCTATGCCTTCCGGCATCATGTCGAACGCTTAGCCGAGGATCATGCCAATTCACGAATCCTCGAAGCAGGCCTCTCAGAGATCGATGGTGTCGATCTGATGAACGGACCGACAGAAACGAATATCCTGTTCTTCCAGGTCGATGCAGCCAATGCCCACATTGCCAGCTTCCAGGATCGCCTGCGCTCGCGCGGCGTGATCGTCAGTCGCTATGCCAACAGCCCCCTCTTCCGCGCCGTCACCCATCTCGATGTCTCCCAGGGTGACTGCGAGTCCGCAGTCGACGCCATCCGCGAAACCGTCGAGGAACGACGCGCATGATCACAACGGTGTTGTATCCACCAACCGTTGCGCGGTATTGCAACGCTCGTGG
>JBBJOX010000217.1:0-2516 GCA_037724245.1 Thermomicrobiales bacterium
TGTCCGACGATCAATTGGCGGCCTGGGAAGCGTTCGTCTTTGCCCACGCTACGGCAATTTCCCGCGTTGAACGGCACATGTTCGAGGCGGGGACAATTTCGCTGACGTGGTACGACGTGCTCGTCGCCTTGTCGAACGCGCCGGATCAGCGACTGCGCATGGGCGAACTCGCCGACAGCCTCGTTCTGAGCCGCAGCGGACTGACTCGTTTGATCGACAGAATCGAACGTGCCGGGCTGGTTCAGCGAGAATTGTCACCTTCGGATAAACGTGGCGCGGTCGCCGTACTGACGACCGCCGGTGAAATCGCGGTCGAAGGAGCCTGGCCGCATTACGCTGCGTCCATCGCTCAGTACTTCGCGCACAATCTGTCGACTGCAGAGATGCGGGTGCTGACAAGTGCGCTGAGCAAGGTGCGCGATCTGCGGCTGGAACACGACTGAGTGGTATTTCAGGTCCCGGAACGCCCCTGCCAAATGTGCGACAATCCAGCTTTGGCAGCCACTTCGCTGACGAAGCCTGGCTGACCAATCCAATCACTTTCCAATGATCTATCCCGTTCCCGAAACGGGCGTCAGGAGTCACAAACGCAATGCTTCGCATTACGGTTGGCGATCTCGTCTTTTCTGCTGAGTTCGTCGCCGATGCTCCGCTGACGGTCGCCGCGTTTTCGGCAGTTCTCCCGTTCGAGCAGCGACTGATTCAGGCGCGCTGGAGTGGCGAATCGGCTTGGATTCCTTTGGGGGATTACAAACTGGGTGTCGGGTTCGAAAACGCGACCAGCTATCCCGGTGCCGGCGAAATTCTGTTTTACCCCGGTGGCTTCAGTGAGACAGAAATCCTCTTTCCCTACGGACATTCCTGCTTCGCCAGCACGCTCGGCCAACTGGCCGGGAATCATTTCATCACGATCACCGGAGGCAAGGATCAGTTGAAGGAAGTCGGTCGGCGTGTCGTGTGGGAGGGAGCACAGTCGGTTCGGTTCGAACTGGCGGGGTAATCCCCGGGTCATCGGGTCTCTATCAAAGTCTGGCAATTCAGCGAGGAGCATGGGCATGAGCGGGTATCGCATTCCAGGTGGACTGATAACACGACGCAATTTCGCGGCGGGAGCCGGAATCGGTGCTGCTGCCCTGGCCACCAAACTTGGAGGTCGATCTGTTTCGGCCCAGGACGCTGCGTTCAAGGCCGCCTTCATCTATGTCGGGCCGATCGGAGATGGTGGCTACACCTTCGCCCATGATCAGGGACGTTTGGCGCTCGAAGCCAACACCGGAATCACCACGGCCTATTCAGAGAATGTGCCGGAAGTTCAGGCAGAGGCCGAACGGGTGATTCGGGGATACGCCGAAGAAGGCTACCAGATGATCGTCGCGACATCGTTCGGTCACGCGCCGGGCGTTCTTGCGGCGGCGCCTTCGTACCCGGACGTTCAGTTCATCCATATTTCGGGATACCAGACGCTCGACAATGTCAGCACGGGTTTCGGCAAAATCGAGGAGCCGCGCTACGTGTCGGGCATGATCGCCGGTGCGATGGCGGAAACAGGGACGATCGGCTACGTCGCAGCGTTCCCGATTCCAGAAGTGATTCGCGGGATCAATGCTTTCACCCTCGGCGTTCAGCGAACCAATCCGACGGCGACGGTGCAGGTTGTCTGGACCAATACCTGGTTCGATCCGGCGCTGGAGCGTTCTGCCGCCGAAGCTCTGCTCGATGGCGGGGCGGATGTGATCGCCCAGCATCAGGACACGGCAGGCCCGCAACAGGCGGCTGAAGACGCCGGGAAGTTCGGGGTTGGGTACAACAGCGACATGTCGGCACTCGCACCAAATGCGAACCTGACCAATCCGATCTGGAACTGGGGTGTCTATTACACGCTGGCCGCCCAGCAAATCATGGGCGGCACATGGGTGGGTGGGAATCAGTACTGGGGTAGCTGGCAGGACGGTGTGGTCGATCTCTCTCCAATTGCGAGTTTCGTCCCGGCTGAAACCGTTACCGCTGCCGAGGCCGAAATCGCGCTGTTCAAGAGCGGGGAATCCGGCGTCGCCAAGATCTTCACCGGCCCGCTGATGGGTCAGAACGGGAGCGAGATGGTCGCCGCCAATGTCGCGATGACCGACGAGGAGATCCTGAACATGAACTGGTTTGTTCAGGGCGTTCAGGGTGACATCTAGAGTCGTCGCAGTCCCTTCAGTCGCGATGCTGGGTATCAGCAAGCGTTTCGGATCAGTAGTAGCCAACGATCGCGTGACCTTTTCGGCAATGGCCGGGGAGGTTCACGCCCTCGTCGGAGAAAATGGCGCTGGCAAATCCACCTTGATGAGCATCCTTTCCGGGATGTACCGTCCCGACGAAGGTGAGTTCCGGATCGACGGCGAGCCAGTCACCTTTCAGTCGCCGAAAGATGCAATCGACTCCGGGATCGGTATGGTCTACCAGCATTTCAGGCTGGTCGATACGGTCACGGTTGCGGAACACGTGAGGCTCGGTCAAACCGACACGGGTTTGCG
>JBBJOX010000217.1:2526-5209 GCA_037724245.1 Thermomicrobiales bacterium
GAATTGCTGGAACTCTCCGCTCGCTACGATCTGGAGATCGATCCGCGTGCTGCGATCTGGCAACTTTCGGTTGGGGAACAGCAGCGTGTCGAAATCCTTCGCCTGCTGCACCGGGGAGCGCGAACGCTGGTGTTCGACGAACCGACAGCGGTGCTGACACCACAGGAATCGGAAAGTCTGCTGCGGCACATGCGGCATCTCGCAGAACAGGGTTTTGCAGTTATCTTCATTTCGCACAAACTCGACGAAGTCCTCCATGTCGCCGATCGGATCACCGTGCTACGCCGGGGTTCCGTTGTTGGGTCAGTCGGGCGAGGCGAACTCTCCCGCCTCGATTTGGCGAGGATGATGGTCGGGCGCGATCTTGCCGCATCCCTGCTCGAGGATCAGGAGGTCGATCCGCATGAGATCGGCGCGGTCGTGCTCCGCCTGCATGAGGTCTCGGCAATGGGCGATAAACAACTTCCGGCGCTGAAACTGGTCAATATGGAAGTCCGTGCCGGCGAAACGATTGGTGTTGCCGGTGTCGCGGGCAATGGTCAGCGGGAACTTGCCGAAGTAATTACCGGGTTGCGAGTGAGCACATCCGGCCGGATCTCGATCGATGAGGAAGACATCACGAATCGTCCCCCTCGAAGCATCGCCCGGACCGGCGTAGCACATATTCCCGAAGACAGGCTTGGCACCGGTCTGGTCGGATCGCTCGACCTGACACGGAACGCGATCATGCGCAATTACCGGAAGACGCCTCTTTCACGCGGCCCGTTCCTGGTCCGGCGAGCAATGTCCTCATTTACCGAGGGATTGCTGCAACGCTACGATGTGAAATCGTCGGGGCGGCGCTCCCGGCTGCGCGATCTTTCCGGAGGCAATCAGCAGAAACTGCTGATCGCCCGCGAGCTGGCGGGTGAGCCCCGGGTGATTGTGGCCGTGCATCCCACGCGCGGTGTCGATGTTGGTGCGGCTGAAGCGATTCATGATGTGTTGTGGCGTCAGCGAAAGCGTGGCGCTGCGACGCTGCTGATCTCGGAAGATCTCGAGGAGTTGCTGGCCCTTAGCGATCGCGTCGCCGTAATGTTCGGCGGAGAGATTCTCGGCATCGTCGAAGCCCGGGGTGCCGATCTGACCCAGATCGGTTTGATGATGTCCGGAACGCGCGATGCGGCGGTGACCGTGTGAGCGCAGGCGTTGCCGCGCCGAACGGGCGCACACGATACCAGATTGTGCCAAACCCCCAGCCCGGCTTGGGAATGCGGATCGCGGTACCGATCGCCAGCGTGCTACTGGCGCTGATCGCTGGTGGCGCGATCATGCTTTTTGCTGGCGAGAATCCGTGGACTGTCTACCGGGCGATGGCCGAAGGGACATTCGGAAGCAGCTACAACCGGTCCGAAGTGATCGTCAAGATGATCCCGTTGCTCCTGACCGGGCTGGGCGTGTCCGTGGCGTTCCGGATGAAATTGTGGAACATCGGCGCCGAGGGTCAGTTCTATCTCGGAGCGATTTTCGCGACCTGGATTGCCCTGTTCGCCTTGCCGGATGCTCCCTCGATTGTGGTCATTCCGGTGATGGTTCTGGCAGGGATGCTCGGCGGCGCGATCTGGTCGGGCATTCCCGGGATTCTGCGGGCACACTTCGGGGTCAACGAAACGATCACGACCCTGATGCTGAACTATGTCGCGATCAAGCTGTCCGAGTATCTGGTACATGGACCGTGGAAGAATCCGGTCGGATTCGGATTCCCTGGCACCGAAATGTTCGGCCCGGCCACCTACCTCTGGACATGGGGCACGACCCGGGTTCACGCCGGGATCATCTTTGGCCTGGTTGCTGCGGCAGTGCTGTTTCTCGTGCTGCGAAACACGCGCTGGGGCTACGAGATCGAAGTGGCCGGGGAAAGCGAACGCGTGGCCCGCTACGCTGGCATCGCAACATCTCGCAATATCGTGATTGTCCTGATGGTGAGTGGCGCGCTGGCGGGACTGGCCGGGATGGCGGAAGTGACTGGTATTGGCCACTCGCTTCAACGAAATCTCTCGCCGGGGTATGGCTACACGGCGATCATCGTGGCCTGGCTCGGTCGTCTCAATCCGATCGGGATTGTGATCGTCGCCTATTTCCTGGCGGCGCTGCTGGTTGGTGGCGACCAGTTGCAGATGTCGCTCGGTTTGCCGGCCGCGATTGCGCCAACCTTGCAGGGAACGATTCTGTTCTTCCTTCTCGGGGGTGAGGCGCTGCTGCGCTATCGCATCGTGCGTACTCCAGCTGGAATTACGACATGAGCGAGATCTGGACGCTTGGGTTTGTGACATCGGTTCTCGCCGCGGCAATTTCGTCCGGTGCAACCTTGCTCTACGCGGCACTTGGAGAAACACTGGCCGAGCGGTCCGGTGTGTTGAACCTCGGTGTCGAAGGGATGATGCTGGTTGGAGCGCTTTCAGGATTTGCCTTTTGCTACTGGTCGGAATCGGTCTGGATCGGATTGCTTGGTGCGATTGTCTTCGGGGGGTTGCTGGCATCGATCCATGCTTTGCTTGTCGTCGGGTTACGGGCGAATCAGGTGGTCAGCGGGCTCGCCCTGACCTTGTTCGGACAGGGCGTGACTGCCTACATGGGCGCTTCGTTCGTTGGCAAACCCGCGCCGGAATCATTTGGGCGGCTGGCGATTCCACTGCTGAACGAG
>JBBJOX010000218.1:0-5198 GCA_037724245.1 Thermomicrobiales bacterium
CAGGCGATCGAGAGAATCAACGGATCGGCATTGTGCAAATGGTTGGAGACAATCAGCAACGGACCCTTTTGTGGAACCTGTGATATGCCCTCGAGCTTCAATCCCAGAACAACCCGACAAAGTCCGAGCAACACAACCCGGAGCGGCACGAACACGGGATAGGGGATCGTCCCTTTGCGCAGATCACCCGTGGGAGATGCATCGCGTTCTGTCACCGGGCCACCATCGCGGCATCCCAGCGTTGCCGTGCAATCGTCTCTATTTCAGCGACGACATCGGCAACCGTTTTCCCGTCGCTGGCAATCACCACTGCGTCATCTGCTGCCCGGAGTGGCGCGGTTTCACGGCCGGAGTCGTAGGCATCCCGAGCCTGCAGATCGTTCAGCACTGCATCGAACGTAACGTCGATTCCCTTGTCCTGCAGATCGACGACGCGGCGACGCGCCCGTTCCTCAGCACTCGCATCGAGATAGATCTTGATTCCGGCATCGGGAACGACAACGGTGCCAATGTCTCGCCCAACCATGACCACCCGGGCACTGTCGGCAATGGCGCGCTGAACTGCCAGCAGGGCCGTTCGTACTCCAGGATGCGCTGAGACTGCCGACACATTGGCATCGATGTGTGGGGTTCGGATCGCCCAGCTGACGTCCTCACCATCGAGCCAGACGTCGACCAGACGACCGTCCTCGATGGAAGGTGGCCGCAGCTCGATCAGGACCCGACGTGCCAGGTCGGCCAGCTCGGTTTCGTCGCTGGTCGGAATGTCCTGGCGCAGCGCTGCCAGCGTCACAGCACGGTAAATTGCCCCGGTATCGAAGATCAGGGCATCGAGGTGATTAGCAACTGCAGCTGCCACGGTTGTTTTACCGGCCGCTCCGGGTCCGTCGATCGCGATTACCTGACGATGGTCGTGGTCCATCCGCTCGGCCTCCTGGCTGTTGCACTGCCTGCCGTTGTTGCTGTCGGGCCTGACGTGGTCCGCCAGGTGGTTTGGCATTCGGACGATCCGAGCGAGGTCCTGCATCCGGGCGGGCGGTGGGCGGTGGTGTCGAGCGAGGTGCCACCTCGGCCGTCGTTGGTCCTGATCGACTGTCGGTGCCGGCGTGGCGGTACCCACCGCGCGGTTCGAGCTGCATCGGTCGAAGGCCGTTCACCTTGTCCGCTGCATTGCGATCCATCCCAACCGCTTCGAAGATCTGAACCAGCTCGCCCGGTGTCAGATCGCGCCAGGCCCCTGAAGGAATCCCCTGCAGCATCAGTGGACCGAGTCGCACCCGGCGAAGCCGCAGCACCTCGATGTTGACGATCTCCATCATCCGCCGCACGACGTGGTAGAGCCCTTCGTGAATAATGATCCGGATAACGATGCCCTCACGCGTTTCGCGCATCAATCGAACTTCATCCGGAACCACTGTCCGACCATTGATCTCGATACCGTCGCGAAGGACTTCGAACTGGCGTTCACTCGGGCGCTTGTTGGTGATCACCTGATATTCCTTGGTCAGGCCATAGCTTGGATGCATCACGCGATTGGCGACATCGCCATCGTTGGTCAGCAGAATCAGGCCCTGAGTTTCGCGATCGAGCCGCCCAACCGGGTAAACCCGCTCCGGAACGTCGATCAGATCCATGACAGTCCAGCGGCTGCGCTCGTCTTTGACCGTCGTGATGAAGCCGCTGGGTTTGTTCAGCATGAGAAAGCGGGGACGCTGCCGTTTGATCGGCTTGCCATCGACCACGATTGCGTCGGAATGTGGATTGACCCGCGTTCCGAGCACGGTGACGACGGTCCCGTTCACCGATATGCGACCGGCCGTGATCATCTGCTCGGCAGTTCGTCGTGAGGCGATGCCGCGATTGGCCAGCACGCGCTGCAGACGCTCGCCTTGCTGGTTCGATTCGGATTCTGGTTCAGGATTCTGACTTTTGGCTTTCGGCATGTTTACCCCGCCTGATACACGGGAAATGATCCGAGCTGGATTTCACCGTAGAATAAATCGACACTGCCCGCTGCTTCACCGGCCGCGACAGGTGCGCCCAGTACGAGCTGGAACATGGTTTGGTCGTCCCCAACGCGCATCGGAACCGGTGCCTGCTCGCGAGTTTCGACCTGCCAGACCGACATTTCGTCTCCCAAACCAGGGAGCGCATCATCATCCGGCGGTTCGATCCACGTGAGTTGTTCATCCATGGCGCCGAGCAATGTATCGGCGTCGTTCCAGCGTTCGTCGGTGACGAGTTCGCTGCTGTCGTTGTACTCGGCAGTCGATCCGAGAATTGCCGTGATTACCGTATTGCCACTGGCATCCTCTCGGGCGAAGGCGACGCAGGCACCGGCCTCCTCGGTCGTACCGGTTTTGCCACCGATAATGCCATTCTGACCAAGTCGCTGGTTGGTCGTGTCATCCTCGTAGACTCGCGCTTCCGGACCCGATGACGTTCCCCGGTAGGTGGGAAGCGAGACGATTTCACGCAAGCGTTCGTTGTCCATCAACAGTGAGAAGAGGGCTGCAATTTCGCGGGCAGTCGAGAACGTGTCGCGGGCATCGATGCCATCTGCATTGAGGAACTGCGAGTTGACAAGCCCCTGCTCCTGCGCAAAAGCGTTCATCCGGTCGACAAACGCGCTTCGCGCCGTGTCCGGATCGTCGTTCCCGGAAATCTGGCTGCCAGCATACCGGGCGAGTGCACGCGCGCCATCATTGCCGGACGGAATCAGCAGACCGTAGAGAAGCAGTGAAACGGTCAGGGTGTCGCCAGCTACCAACTGCATGTTCGAGTAGACAGTAATGTCAACCGTGTCTGATTCGTCGATCAAAACCTCTGTCGATAGATCGGACACTGTTTCCATAACGATCAGGGCAGTCACGATTTTGACCAGACTCCCGATCGCCAGTCGTTCGTCCGGATTCTGGGAGTAGAGGAGAACGTCGGATGTCGCGTCGAACGAGTAGACACTCTGGGCCGTTAATCCGGTCGGTGCGAGCGAGGCACCCTCCTGGGCAATTGTTGGCGCAAGTCGGGACGCGGCAGCCAGCGCAACGGCCGAGCCGACGAGATTCCGCCGTGAAAGGCTTGCTGTCAGCCCGCCAGACGACAGACGCTTGGCGTCAGATGATGTCATGAATCCGCTACCCCAGAACTTCGTGAACAGGCGTGTCCGGCTGGACACGTTATTGTCAGAAGTATAGCGGGTCCGACTGGACCGGGTTCAGGACCTCCTGGTCTCGAGCCACTCGATCAGCGCCCGGGTATCGGCCCAGCGCGTGTCTACATCGATATAGCCATCGAGGTAAGTCAGATCCGACCCGAGCATGGCGATCACGACTGGACCGTCACTTGTCGATACGTCCTGCGCCAGCACCAGACATCCTCCCGCCTCCTCGGTCGATCCGGTTTTGATACCGAGTACACCAGGATCGCCATCGGTAAGCAACTTGTTGGTCGAGGTTCCGGCGTATTCCCGTGCCTCTGGACCGACCGACGTGAAGGCGTACGACGGCCGGGAGACGATATCGGCAAGCAGCGGATTCCTGATGAGTTCTGCTCCGGCAATGGCGATATCCTGTGCCGACGAGTACGCATCGCCATCATCGTTGCCATCGGGATTGGAGAATCGCGAATGCGTCATTCCGAGTTGCTCCGCCTTCGTATTCATCGCCTCGACGAATACAGCTTCCGGGTCATCCGAATCTGGATCGATGACAGCCCCGGTGTGTCGCGCCAGCGCCAGTGCGCCATCGCTGCCCGAGGGAATCAGTAACCCGGTCAGCAACTGCTCGACGGTCAGGGTGTCGCCGGAAACGAGCGCCATGTTGCTATAGACGAATGTATCGACCAGGTCCGTATCGACCACCTCGATTTCCTCATCAGTCTCGACATAATCTGCAACCACAAGCGCCGTCATGATCTTGACCGTGCTGGCTACGGCCCGTTCCTCGGTCTCGTTCAGGGCATAGAGCACCTCACCCGTCGAGGAATCGATGACGTAGACCGACTCGGCGCTGATTTCCGGCGCCATGTCCCAGTCCGATGTGTCGGTTTGCGGGGCGGCCAGTGCAACGTCGCCGGTGGCGGTGGGATCCGGGATGAGTGCCAGTGGGGCGTCGCCGGATGAATCTCCTGGTGTTGCGAGATAGGTGGCAAACGCGATCGACGCGGCCGAAAGCATCATCACGACAAAGATGACCGTTGCGACATGGGGACCTGTCACCGCTCGATCTTGCGAAAATCCGATTCGGCTGGCAGTTTGAGACAAGAAGTTTCTCCAGAATGCTGAACGTACACAACCACCGGATTATGCACCGACACGACCGCCCTTTGACAAGAAGACACCATCGAACTGTGCTCTCCAGTTCCTGAAACGCGCCAGTGGGAATCGCGTTTCGCGACGACAGGGCGTCTGGAATGCCTCGGGTACACTGAACGCAGCAACAATCGTGTTGTCGTTGCGATGAGGCAGGCTGTTCGATTCCGTGAATGTGCAAAGATTCTGATACTGACTTATGAGTGAATTCGTATCCTCAACGCGTCCGAATACCGGGCATCCGGTCGCTGGCAATCGGGAAATCCGACCGGTGCGTATCGCCGCCATTGGTGATTTGCACGTGAGAACGGAGATGCCGGATGCTGTCGTAGAAGGGCTGGCCTCGATCGGGAACGCGATCGATATCCTGATCATTGCCGGCGACCTCACCGAGAACGGTCGTCTGCCGGAAATCGCCCTGGCCTCCGAGTATTTCGCCACGATCGATACCGTCAAGATCGCTGTGCTGGGCAACCATGATCGCCGCGGGTTCAAGCGTGCCGCCTTCCGAAAGTACATGGACGATGCCGGGATCATCCTGCTCGATTGCGATGCCCGGGTCTTCCAGCTGGCCGACGGACGAGTGATCGGCATCGCCGGTGCCGGTGGCTACGGAGGCGGATTCTGGCCAGAAGAGCCGCCCGATATACTGACAGCGCGAATTACCAAGGCGGTTGGCGTGCGTGCCCGGAGGGAAGCTGAACGCCTGCGAAGTGCCATTGCTGTGCTCAATGGCGACGGGATCGATCTCAGGCTGGTCGTGCTCCACTATGCGCCGACCGTTTCCACACTCGGAGACGAACCGCTTTTGAAATACTGGATGCTGGGGAATTCCTTGCTCGGCAAGGCGATCGACGAAAGCAACATAGACCTGGTGATTCACGGACAC
>JBBJOX010000219.1:0-5167 GCA_037724245.1 Thermomicrobiales bacterium
GCCAGATGCAATTCTAATGTATCGACTCTTCGTCATGCATGAGCAATAATGACCACCCGATTGCCACATATATCCGTAGGGGAGTCCATTATGGGCTCCCGCGGTGAATTCAACCATCTCACCCGCATGCCACCACTGCCCGAATTCACGACAGGATCTGAAGCGACTCTCCCGCGCCATTTGCTGACGGAGATATATTCGGCGCTGGCCTGGCAACCACGAGGGTTGCAATACCGTCGGCTTCAGATGTTGAGTCCGTACCAGTGCGTTGCAGTGCGACCGAAGATGCCGGCCAGCGCGTCCTCATCAGCAACGCCGAGATCGGCCAGCACAGTTCGCAATGTTTCCAGAACCTGATCGTACGAAGCGGCAAGCAAACAGACTGGCCAGTCCGAGCCGAACATCAGTCGATCCGGCCCAAACACCTCGAGCGCGGTGTTGACGTACGGTCGGAGATCGTCGGGCGTCCAGGTATCGGCAGCGGCCTCGGTCACCATCCCGGAAAGCTTGCAGGCCACGTTTCCGAGCCCGGCAAACTCGTGCATCAGCGCGGCCCATTCCTCGATCGAGCCGGAAGCAATCGGCGGTTTGGCAATGTGATCGAGCACAAACCGGAGATGCGGGAAATCGCGTGCGACCGTGATCGCCGCTGGCAGATGCACTGGTTTGACCAGCAGATCGTAGACAAGATTGGCTTCGGCAATTGTCTCGAAACCAAGTTGCACCTGCTCCTGAAGTGCCCAATCCGGGTCCGTTTCATCGTGAATCTGATGACGAATCCCGACCAGATACTCACCACCGGGCCCGGACTTCAACTCTGCCAACGTCGCCGCAATCGCAGGATCGAGCAGATCGACCCAGCCAACGACACCGACCACTTCGTCGTTTTCCGCAGCAATCTGCAGGAACTCGCGAGTCTCGTCGAGATCGGAAAGTGTCTGAACAAGCACCGCGCCATCGATGTCATTGGCGCGCAGGAGCGGACGCAGATCATCGATGCCAAACGGCCGTTCCAGTACGGCCACACCCTTGAACCACGGATAATCGCGCCGGGCCGGATCCCAGAGATGGTGGTGGCTATCGATCCGGACGAAACGGGATGGTGCATCGGTCACAGTACGAAATGTCCTTACGTCGCGAGTTCGTTACTCTGCGGAAAATCCAAATATCGTCTTTGAACGAAACATGTCGCCGGGTTCAAGTTCGGTCGTGGGGAACCGCGGCTGATTCGGCGAATTCGGGAAGTGCTGGGTTTCAAGGCACAAACCGTCACCCTGCCGATACACCCGGCCACTGCTCCCGGTACATGTTCCATCGAGAAAATTGCCTGTATAGAATTGTACCCCCGGTTGATCGGTGCTCACGGTCAGCCGACGTCCGGAACCGGGATCGGTGATGACAGCTGCTACAGCCAGGTCCGACGAGTCGGCACTCCATCCATCAAGCACGAATGTGTGATCGTAGCCCCGGCCATACCCGATCTGGATGTCACGACCGTCGCGAATATTTCGACCGATGACTTTCGGATTCGTGAAATCGAACGGTGTTCCTGCAACCGGAGCAACCTCGCCAGTCGGTATCAACGAGGCGTCGACCGGCAGGAAATATCCGGCGTTGAGCTGCGTGACATGATCCAGAATCGAGCCACTGCCTTCGCCGCCAAGATTGAAATAGGCGTGATTCGACAGGTTGACGACTGTTGCCGCATCGGTGGTCGCCGTGTATTCCAGCTGAAGCTGGTTCGCCTCGGTCAGGGTATAGGTGATCGAAACCGCGAGGTTCCCTGGATACCCCTGATCGCCATCTGCCGAGGAATGACGCAGCGTAATCGACGAGCCGTCCGACCCGCTCGTCGTCCAATGCTGGCGGTCGAATCCCTCGATCCCGCCGTGCAGCGAGTTCGGCCCATTGTTGACCGGCACCTGGTAATCCACGCCACCGAGCCGAAACGCGCCACCCGCTATCCGGTTCGCGTAGCGACCAACCACGGCGCCGAAGTAGGGGCTCTTCTCCACATACTCGCTGAACCGATCGAACCCGAGCACAACGTTGGCCAACAGTCCGTCGCGATCGGGAACGACGATCGACTGGATGATCGCGCCGTAACCCAGAATCGTGACGGCCATGCCACGGCTGTTGCCCAGGGTGTGAGCGTCGGTTCCGGTTGGGTCAAACACGGTCATCGGACCATTCCGTTTCGAAGGTGTAGATCGTGGTTGAACGATACGGTGCATCCGGGCGAACGACTGTCGACGGGAAGTTCGGTCGGTTCGGCGCATTGGGGAACGCCTGGGTTTCGAAGCAGATCGCATCGCCCTGACGATAGAGTCGGCCCGAATGCCCGGCGATCGAACCATCGAGCGAATTGCTCGCATACACCTGAACTCCGGGTTCCGAGGTTGCGACGCGCATGGCCCGGCCACTTCCGGGATCGAGCAGCCGACCGACCGGCACGATGCTTCGGGGGAGATCGTGCGGACGATCGATCACGAAGTTGTGATCGAGACCACGCGCCAGTTTCAGCTGCGGATCGCGCGCATCACGGAGCGCGTCTCCAATCCGCCTCTCCGAGCGGAAATCGAATACCGTGCCCTCGACGGGGGTAATCTCCCCCGTCGTCACCTGACTGGCATCGGTCGGCGTGTAGTACGAGCAATCGAGCTGCAAGTGGTGATCATCGATCGAGCCCGAACCTTCACTGGCGAGATTGAAATACGCATGATTGGTCAAATTCACTACCGTCGGCTTGTCTGTCGAGGCTACATAATCCAGTTTCAATTCATGTGATGGCGAGAGTGAGTAGGTGAGGGATACCGTCAGTGTTCCCGGATACCCTTCGTCTCCATCCGGGCTGACAAATCCCAGTTCCACTGCGGGATGACCATCGACCGACGTTTCCTTCGCGGTCCATGGGTACATATCGAATGGCTTCGCACCACCGTGGGCGCTGAACCCCGGTTTGTTTTCCGTAACGGCATAAGTGGTACCGTCGAGTTCGAACGAGGAAGGACCGAGTCGATTGGCGAACCGCCCGAGAACGGCTCCGAAATGGGGATGTTTCTGCAGATACGGTTCGAGCGTCGCAAATCCGAGATTCACATTGGCTCGCGTTCCGGCACGGTCCGGGGCCCAGATTTCCTGAATGATCGCACCCCAGGAAAGAATGGCCACCGACATCGCGCCGTTATCGAGCACGAATCGTTCGACTGTCTGCCCGTCTGCCTCGCCATAGTTCGATCGTTGCATCGTCACTAAATTGGCCACACTGCACCCCATCCTGATCGTCGCGCCGTTGTCGTGCCCACCTTGCCACACCCGACGAATCTTCGCGAGATCAGGGAGATTCGGGGAGAGCAGGAATCCGGCGGCGCGGTGTCGTGGTCAGCTATCCTCGTCCGGTTCGTCCACTTCCTCGATCTCGTAGCGGGGGAAGCGCCAGGACATGTCGCGATCAAGCAGGCCGCCGTATCCCAGTCCCGCCAAATCGTCGGCAGTCACGACTTCCCCGGCCATCACCCACGGCAGCACCAGATCAGCGACGGTGGCGCGAGAATACATTGAGCACGAGGCCACATTGAAAATCGGGATCTCCGACCAGGCCAGCCAGAACATCGAGCCAGGGTGAGCCGGCGCACCGTAGCGAATCACCTCGGCCCCCACTTCCGGTAACGCCGAAATCGAGACATCGAACGGGTCCATCATATTTCCGCCAGCGGTCAGGATCAGCGTCGCACCTTCATCCTGCAGTGTCCTGATCGCAACGGCAACCGCCGATGTATCCTCATCGACATAGGCGAAACGGATGATATCACTGCCATACCAGGCTATTTTCTGGCGGAGTCCGGTTTCGAAGCGGTTGCGAATTCCTTCGGCCAACGCCTCACTGACGACAACGCCGACCCGCTGCGGGAGAAACGGTTTGACATCGATCACCCGTTGTGACAACTGATCGACGTAGGAAGCCGCTTCGCTCAGCACCGATTCGGGAACGGAGATCGGCGTAATTTTGGCACCGGCCACAATTTTCCCGGGGAGCACCGGCAGGCGATCGGGCAAGGTGAAGAGACTCATCCCGGGCAGACGATTGATCTGGAACACGGCGTCCTGATCGACTCGCAGCAGTCCCTTGACCGCCGCCACCAGATTGACCCGACTCTGTACTGGTTCCCGAGCATGCACATCGGAACCCCGCACCATTTCGGCAATTCGGCGGGCAGCATCGTCCTCGTGCACATCGGTTTCCTCGAGCCGCACCGTGTGCACATCATCGGGGAACGAGCGGAGTTCGAGGAGATCGTCCGCAGTCAACCGATGGCCTTTGCGAAAACGGGTGTTGTTCGACGTCCGGAACTCGCGCGCGACGATCAGGTCAACGAGGTCATCACGGGAATCACAGGTATTGGCCGCAGAAATCGAAACCGGAATCAACGCATCTATCCTCAACAATTTACATACTCAAACCTTGCGCAATAGTACGGCAGATCGACCAGACTTCGATGTGCCACCTCCGACCTCTGGCGTCACATATCGCATGTCCAGTATTGGACGTACCGCAGATGTCGATCCGAGTGTCGACTTACCCGGTGGGCCGTCCAAGGTCATTCGCCTGGTTCTCCCGGCAATAGTGAGTTCCCGCTCCTCAAGGTCCCGGGTCACGCGACTGGTTCTTCGCAGGGTCAGACTGAGGAACTCGAGGCGAAGCGGGGGATGGTTCAGGCGGTATCATGCCGGAACGAAACGTCTGTCAAACGCAGGATTGGTACAGTTCAATGAGCAATCAGGAAACCGGAACTTGGGACGAGCGGGTTGCCCGAATCTGGGCCGACGCACCGAACACGCCCGACGATGAACTCCTCCGCAAAATCGAGACGATCGCCGCCGAACGAGCCGACGACGATCCAGCAGCCCTTTACGAACTGGGCTCCGTCCACGATTCAGTGGGTAGCGAACACGATGCAGAACCGTACTATCGACGTGCTCTGGCCGGTAACCTCGACCGTCGCCGCCGACCTCAGACGATCATCCAGTTGGCCAGCACCCTGCGCAATCTGGGCCAACTCGAGGAAAGCGCGGCACTGTTGACAGCAATGAGCGATGCCGGACCCGATCCGGTTGTCGGCGACGCCGGCACAGCCTTTCTCGCCCTCGTCCTGATCGATCTGGGGCG
>JBBJOX010000220.1:0-5164 GCA_037724245.1 Thermomicrobiales bacterium
CGGTGGCGAAACGTACGATTGCGAGAGACAGCCATCCTGAACAGAGCGAATCTCTCGCATGGCGGTGGCCCGAGCGGACACGACGGTTAAACACGGACGCGTCCTCTCAGCGCTTCATAGGCGTCTATGAATGTGCGTATCATCGGAGTAAGTTGGTCCCAGTCTTTCAGGAACGAATCGTGACCATGAATCGAATCGATTTCGTGGTAGATCGAATCGGCGCCGAAAGCCCGCAAGCGAAGATCGAACGACTTCACATCGTAGGCTGGAAAGAGCCAGTCACTGCTGATGCCGACAGTCAGCACCGGACCGCGAATGCTTCGCAGCCACTTTACCTCTCCACCATCGCGGGCAACATCGTACATGTCCATCGCTCGCGTCAGGTAGAGATAGCTGTTGGCATCGAAGCGGCGGGTGAGCGCCTGACCGTGGTAGTGAAGGTAACCTTCGACATCGAAGGTTGGCCCGAATCCCGGATAGATCACCGGTCGGCTGGCGAGATTACGACCGAACCGATTCTCCAGGCTATCGCGGCTGTGATACGTCACCATTGCCGCCATGCGGGCGATCGAGAGGCCCTGCTCAGGGAAGACACCTTCCGCCTGGTAGTTGCCACCTCGCCAGTTGGGATCGGCCATGATGGCGCGACGGCCGACTTCACCATGAATCGCGATTCCCTGCGCCCCCAGATTGCCGGCGGCGGCGATGACACACGTAGCACGAACGAGATCCGGATGACGGGTTGCCCATTCGATCGCCTGAAAGCCGCCGATCGAGCCGCCGATCGCGATCACGCCAGTGACACCAAGTTGCTCGATAAGTCGGCGTTGGGCGACCACCATGTCGCCAATCGTCACGAGCGGAAAGGTGGTGGCATATGGTTGACCAGTTTTCGGATTGAGTGACGAAGGACCAGTGCTGCCCTGACAACCACCGAGCACATTGGTACAGATAACAAAATGTGACTCGGTGTCGATCGCTCGTTTCGACCCGATCACCGGTTCCCACCAACCGCCCTCACCGGCTGCCAGACTGTCGCCTGTCAGCGCGTGGAGGATCAGCATGGCGTTGTCCCCGGCTTCATTGAGGCGCCCCCAGGTGCGGTAGGCAATGGTGACGTTGTCGAGTTGTCCCCCGAGTTCGAACTCGAGCGGACCGATCTCGGCCAGTTGAAGTTCTCCGTCGCTGGCACCGGGTAGTCGGCTGCCCACAACGTGCAAATGCCTGCCCCGGAGGTCGCCTGATGATTGTGGTTTGTTGACGTTTGCCCGATGCACCATCGGCCGTTCCCCTGGGCGACGCGTATGAGACGCGACGCAGCATCACTCGTGATTAACCAGGAGGGGAGGGTTCGACGAGACCGGGTGGTGGCCTTTAGGTGCTCGTAGCGCGGGGAAGAAACAATCCCCATGCCTGAGCAGGGGGTTAGAAGCTGATAGCTTCGCTCCTCCCTAATCTCGCAGATCGCTCTGCCGGAGTTGGCACCTTACTCGGATTCCCACACATGATGTGGTTCACGTTCGCAGGCTGCCGGGCTTCATTGGGCCGATTCCCTCCACCTCTCTGGATTAGGCAGCATTATTCAGTTGTTGGCCGCTACTTTACGGATTGCGAACACGCTTGTCAAGTCTTGACCAGACAGATTGTGCAGGATGCCCGATCAACCCCGTGCTTTCGTTGGCTGTGCCTGCATAGGCCCGGTGGATCAGGTAACAGCAAACTACGTAGAATGATAGAATCCCACTGTCCTAGGTAGTATGACCGGTTGGCAAGCAGATTGAGGGTAGCTTATGGATGTCAGGCGATGTTGGAGGCGGCGGCGAAGGCGTGAAGTGCCTGACGGAACGATTCTTTGGCGATGTCGAGTTTCCCACGTTGTTTCACGATGTCGCTGCGGAGCGCCAGTGCCTGCCTGGCAATCACTGTCTTGCCGAGTTCGGCATCGAACCAGAGCGGAAAGGTATCGCTGCCGCGAAGCTGCTGCAGACGCTTCTGCAGGGATTCGATCTGACCACCGAGTGACGTGGATTCGCGTCGGGCCCAGGCCAGGCGACGCGTAATATTGGAAAGATGCCAATCCGGCATCAGGTGCTCGGTATCGAGCTGGATCAGTTGCAATGCGGCAAGATCCCGGTTCTGCCAGGCAGCGTTGATCCGGAGCATTACTTCTTGCCGGGTCGTAAGATCGGCATCATCGCTGGCGAGATCGGGATGAAACTGTCGCGCCAGTTCGCGGTACAACGTTCGCATGTCAGGATCGGCGCGGCGTTGCTTGTCCAGCTTCCGCTGCTGCAACTGGCGGAAGATCTCTTCTTCGGCGGATTGGCTGCCACCCTTGAAGTTCCAGGTCTCGTCGTGTCGCTCGACAGGTGGCTCTTCGGCAAACCAGCTTTCCGGAATCTCGATACCGAATAACTCACCGATGTCCATCAGTTCTTCGCGATCGAACAGATCTCCCAGGATCCCACCGGGATCGCACACCAGCCGGGCGTGAACACGCGCCGATCGGTATTCGATGCGTTGGGTCGTGTTCTCGAGTTCACGAAGATCGCTGAGCAGGGTGCCGAGCCGAACCTGATACTCCCATTCGAACGAGCTCAGGGCAGTTTCGAGTGGAGCAATCGCCACTTCGAGTGCGGCGACCTTGGCCGTCGATGCCTGGATGCCAAGAAGCAAGCGCGCGTACTCTCGCTCATCGTGTGTTTCGGTTCGTGCCAGTGCTGCTGCAGGTGCATTCAATTGGGGATGTGTCCGCGATGCGATGCTACGACTCATGTACTGATGATACCGTGTCACGTCGAATCTGGTGAAGTGAAGGAGCAGATATGGAACGCGTCGAGGTTGAGTGGCGGCAGAGTCCGAACCCGATACCGGCACTGCGTGACGGGATTGTGATCGCCTGGGATTTTGAGCATCCGGAGCATCACGTGGTTCCAAACGAGGGACGAACCCTGCGCGAGCGGAACTACCTGTTGATCGATGTAGGAGTCAAGATCGTCAATCCCTGCTGGTGGGGCGAGAGCGAACGCGGAACCTGGTATGTCGATCTGGTGAAGGTCGAGCAGATCCGGAGTCTCTACAAGGTCCGCGATCTGTATCTCGATCTGATCGTCCCGACCGATGGCAGGCCCTACCGCATGCTCGATCTCGATGAGTTCGGCGATGCGATCGAAAGTGGGGCGATCGATCTGGCAACGGCCGTCGATGGGTTGCGCCGCTGGCACATCTTTCTTGATAAATACATTCACATGCCGGGCAAGATCGATACGCAAGTTGGCTGGTCGAACTTCCCGCCGAACAAGATCGTCCACCTGGCGGGTTTGCCAGCCAGTGCATTCAACGGCGCGGAACGGGCTAGATGAACTCGAGTGCACCGTGGGCACGGGAGCGTTGTTCCAGAACCCGGAAGACGGCGGTGCCGAGGATCGGCAATACGATCGCAAAACCCGCCAAGGGCCAGAGTGAAGACTGCAGATCACCGATCGAGGATCCGTTGGCGAGACTGCCTACGATCGCCTCCATGCCATACCCGAACGGCAGGCACCGGGCGGGAATCTGGAGCCAATCCGGCAGGCGATCGATCGGGATCATCGTTCCCGCCAGAATCACAATCACGTTGAACAGTAGATTGCTCAGCTGGTTGGCATCCCTGATCGCAACGCCAATCGACCCGATAATCATGCTGAGTCCCCACAAGGCGGAACAGAACAGCATGAGCGACACGACGAGTGCGGAAATGTTGACCGACAAGTCGACGCCGAAAATCAGGGAACCGATCGTCAGGGATATCGTCGCTGAAAAGAGCATTTCGGCGAGCGTCATCAGCTGAAAGCCGCCGAGCCAGGTGAATCGGTGAGCCGGCGCGAGGAACAGGGCGCCCAGTGTTCCGCGTTGTCGCTCTTCATCCAGCATTTGGCCCGCTCCGTAGATCATGAGAAAGATGAAGGCGCTGGCGGATCCGGCGACGACGGCATAATCGCGCAGGCGCTCATCGTTTCGGTAAATCAGCGCAACCGAGAGCAACGAGAAAATCGGGAATGACGACCAGACCATGATGTAGAAGAGCGGACCGCTGCGGAACACCTTGGATTTACCGCTGAGCAGGGCGATATCCAGCGCGATCATCCAGTTTCGCTTGATGGTCATCCGTGGTGATGATGGAGCCTGAGAGTGCATCTTCGATTCCTTACAACAGGTCGAGTGTGCCGGCATGGCGGACAACGCGATCGAGCCGCGCCAGCGACCAGATACCGATCAGGACGAAGACGAGACTCGTTCCCAGGCACCAGAGCAACGGATCGGCGATCGTGCGCATCGACGCTCCCTGAAGTGATGCGGCACGCAGCGCATCCAGCGCGTGAGCCAGCGGCAGGATATTCGAGACCGTCTGCAACCAGCCCGGCAGAACATCACGCGAGACATAGAAACCGCCAAGGAGATGAATCGGTTCCTGCAGGAAATTGGACAGCGCATTGGCCTGCCGTGACATGATGAACAACCCACCGAACGCCATCCCCACGCAAACGCAACTGAGATAGACAGCGATGAGGGAGACGATGATCGCCAGCGGATCGGCAACATTCCATTCCGCACCCATCAGCTGCCCGACCACCACGGTGGAGATCACGGCGGGCAGGAAGAAGAGAAAGTTGGCGAAGGTATAGCCGAGGATGACAGCAGTCGGACTGCCCGGTGCCATCATCACCGACCCGATCGTGCCCGACCACATCTCCGATTGCAGAGCGATTCCTGCTCCCCAGACGGTCGCCTGCCAGGCCCCGATCGCCAGCAATCCAGTTACCAGGAATCCAACGACTTCTGCTCGCGCAACCGTGGACTGCCCCGAGATATCGTAGATGAGCTTGAATCCGATCAGGGCGAAAACAGGATAGAGCGGACTTCGGATCAGCTGAATCGTATTCGAGGCGTAGGCCAGGGTCCGGCTTCGGGTGGTGGCGAACATCAGCCGCCAGTTGAGGACGAAACCTTCGGCATAGTTGGGGTGCCGCGTTTCGATCATGACGCGATCTCGTCGCCAGCGGTCGCGGTGTCCGCATCGAATTGTCGCCCGGTTGACTGGAGGAACACGTCTTCGAGGGTTGGTTCGCGAATATCGATACTGCGAACGGAGAGACCGAGAGGTCGGAGAAGTGCCAGAGCGCCA
>JBBJOX010000221.1:0-5153 GCA_037724245.1 Thermomicrobiales bacterium
CATCATTGAGACGATCAAGTCTCAGGGAATCGGTATTGGCTGTGTCACTCTCCATGTCGGACTGGACACGTTTCGACCTGTCACCGAGGATGATGCGCGCAATCACGCCATCCACCGGGAGTGGTGCAATGTGGATTCAGAAGTCATCGACCAGATGCGCTCTGCGAAGGAGCGAGGCAATCGTGTGATCGCGGTTGGCACCACCACCGCGCGAACGCTCGAAACCTGGGCAGCTGCGACTCCGGACTGGAACTCGGAACCGTACTCCGGAGAAAGCAGCATTTACATAACTCCGGGATATCATTGGCGAATTGTGGACGCCATGCTGACCAACTTCCACTTACCGCGATCGACGCTCCTGCTGATGGTCAGCGCTTTGGCGAGTCGGGATCGAATCCTGGATGCCTATCAGCAGGCCATCGAAGAGCGTTTTCGTTTCTTTTCGTTCGGTGATGCAATGCTGATTGTTTGATCAATGTGTGTAGAGGAGAATCAATGTCAACGTATCCCGATCTGAATGGCAAGACACGGGACGATGCCTGGGCATTGCTGACCGAGTGGGTAAGCAGCGAAAGCCTTCGGAAGCATTGTCTCTCGGTCGAGGCTGCGATGCGCTGGTATGCACGACAGGCCGGTGAACCAGAGGACGCCTGGGCAATGGTGGGACTGCTGCATGATTTCGATTACGAGCGGCATCCGACCCTGCAGCAGCACCCGATCGAAGGGGCACCGGTGTTGCGCGATGCCGGTTATCCCGAGTGGATCATTCGGGCGATCCTATCCCATGGCGACCTCGAAGAAACCTTCCCAAGACAGTCGCAACTCGAAAAAACCCTGCACGCCGTGGACGAACTGACCGGGTTCGTTTCTGCCGTTGCCCTCGTCCGCCCATCGAAGGCTGTGGCCGACGTCAAACCATCTTCGGTCAGGAAAAAGATGAAGGACAAGGCGTTCGCCGCTGCCATCAATCGTTCGGAGATGGTCGAAGCGGCTGCATTGTTGGGTGTAGAGTTTGACGTGCACGTGGCGTCGGTGATAGACGCCATGACGGAAAACGCGGAGGCACTCGGGTTGCAGGGCGTGCCGGTTTCACCCTCGTCCTGACCGAGTAACCGCAGAAAGGAACATCGTTTTGGCGAAGCAGTGGTCTAAGCCGTTTGATCTTCAGATCGACGCAGAGAAGTCATACACCGCAGATCTCGAAACAAGCCACGGAACAATCAGCGTCGAGTTCTATCCTGAAGACGCTCCGGAAACTGTCAACAACTTCGTCAGTCTGGCTCGTGAGGGATATTATGACGGCACGCCGTTCCATCGAATCGTCAAGGGATTCGTGATTCAGGGGGGAGACCCAACTGGAACCGGAAGTGGCGGACCAGGATTCAAGTTCAAGGACGAGAAAGTCGTCAAGGACTATGAGCGCGGCGTTCTGGCCATGGCCAACGCCGGTCCGAACACAAACGGAAGTCAGTTCTTCATCGTGCTCGAAAACCTTATTGGCAAGCTGCCCAAGTCTTACACCATCTTTGGCAAAGTCACCGCTGGCCTGGATGCCGTTGACGCAATTGCAGCAGTGCCAACCAAACGCGGTGCCGGTGGCGAAGCGTCGACACCGACAGAGCCCGTCACCATGACCAAGGTCACCGTGACCGAGGCCTGACATACAGCTTCTCGAATATCGGCGGAACAACACGAGCCCGGCGCATCATTGCGCCGGGCTCGTGTTTCGCCATTCCGGAGGGGGAACGACCGCGTCGAATGTTCAGTGGAGTTATGCCGCCCGAGGGAAAGCATCGACCGATTGTTCGTACTGATGCAAGAGCTCGATCCAGAAATCGACCAGACGAGTCGTGTCTTCCCCCCGCGATTCGGCCGAAGCGATTCGTCGCTCACCCTCGATCAATCTCCGCTCGAGTACAAAAGTGGACGATTCAGACGACTGATATTCTGTAAGTGACTCCCGAATCCTTCGGTCACTGATCTGCGAAACTGCCATATTGGTCACTCCTCTTCGAAGTAGTTCAGGAAACTTTCTCAGCGGCCCTGCCAGCCCCACGTGAGCGAAGTTCATCGATCAGTCCGGAAGCCTGGCGCCGATTCAACCCGGATACCTCGGTACCCGCCAGTGAACGCGCTATTTCGTTCACATCATCTGCCGTGAAACGAAGATCCCTGGTCAGGACCTGGATCAGTGCATGCTGCTTGGCTGTAACTGGCTGATCAAAGCTGACCGTTGTCGATTCAGTGTTGGTCGATTCGACAGGACGGACAGGTGAATCGACCAGCACGCCATGGTTCTCGGCGAGGTCAAAATCGCTGCAAAACTGACTCCCGAAACCGAGGGCGGCCAGGCATCGACCTAACGCCTTTGTTTCTGCGGCTTCGATGTATTCTGGAAAGTGCTCAGCCGATTCACTGCCCCAGCCGGTTGCACTCGCTCCCGAGGGAAGTGTGGCCGTGGCTCGAAAAATCGCCTTGCCGCTGGTGTGATCCATCAGTTCAGTAGCCACGGCTGCGTCTGGGAAGATATTTCGCAGCCAGACGAGCCTCCATTTGACTTCGAGATACTGCTCACCATTCAGGGAAATCAGGTGTCGGGACGGATCGAATGTTGCTTGCGAATCCATGATAACTTCCTCCATGAGAGAACGCATGTTCTAACGAGTTCCGTATCCATAATAGAACAGGTGATCTACTTTGTCAACAGGTCACAGTAGGGTGCAGATATGGGCCAACTGGAGCGAGTAATCAGTGCGCGAACGAGTCGAAGTCCGGCGCTGTGATATATTTTCGTCGCTTGACATGTCTGAGTTTCGAGGGGGTATTGGTGTGAGGGTTTCGTGTCTGCAGGAAAATCTGCAACGAGCATTGGGGCGAGTGTCCCGTGCTATTGCAACCCGAACAACTTTGCCTGTTCTGAGTAATGTTCTGATTGAAACGGAAGATGATCATCTGCGGATCGCCGCGACCAATCTGGAGATCGGCGTGACTACGCGGATCGAGGCGTCGATCGAGCGGCCGGGACGCATCACCGTCGATGCGCGACTGCTCGGCGAGTTCGTCAACACCCTGCCGTCTGGCGAGGTCCAGTTGGCCGTCGATCCGGCACGACTCTCCCTCTCCGTCCAGTCCGGGCGCGACAAGGCCGCCATCAACGGCATCGATGCAGAAGATTTCCCGGTGATCGCAACGATTGGCGAAGAACATCAGGTCATCACCATCGAGGCGAGCCAGCTTCGTGAAATTGTGTCACTCGTGGAATTCGCGGCGGCATCGGACGACAGTCGACCGGTTTTGGCGGGCGTGTTCACCCGTTTCGAGGGCAACAACGTTTTGCTCTCGGCCGCCGACGGCTTCCGCATGGCAGTTAATGAGGCTACGATCGATGCCTCGATTGAGGAAAGAATCGAGGTCATAGTTCCTGCGCGTTCCTATCGGGAACTGGCCCGACTGATCGGCGATCTGAACGAGCCGGTGTCGTTGGCGATCACCCCTAATCGAAGTCAGATATTGGCACGACTGGGCGACACGGAGTGGGTTTCCCGGCTCATCGAGGGAACCTTTCCCGACGTCAAGCAGATTGTTCCGAAGGAGTTCACGACCCGGCTCGATGTCAGCCGCGAACACCTGCTGCAGGCAGTTCGCCGGGCCGGTTATTTCGCTCGCGACAACAATGATGTCGTCCGGTTCGTGGTTCAGCCCGATGAGGACGGTTCGGCGCCGGGCAGTCTCGAGATTTCGGCCAATGCAGCGGAACGAGGCAACAGCCAGAGTTACGTCGATGCCAGCATCACCGGGCCGGAATTGCAGGTTGCGTTCAACAGCCGGTACCTCATCGACGTTCTTGGCGTTCTCAAGACCCAGCAAGTGACACTTGGATTCAACGGAGCCAGCCAGGCGGGAATCATTCGCCCTGCCGGTTCGGTCACGTACACCCATGTCATCATGCCGATGGTCATCGGCGGACAATAATCGTTTCGGAGTCGCCAGCTCACAGCATGCATATTTCACGCCTGAGCCTCGATCAGTTCCGGGTTTACCGTGGGCTCGAACTCGATTTAAGTCCGGGTGGCTTGCGGATTTCGGGTCGCAACGGCAGTGGCAAAACCAGTCTTGTCGAAGCGATCGCGATGACATCCACCACGCGATCGCCGCGGTCACGGGCCGACCGGGAAATGGTTCGCTGGAACAGCGGTAGCGACTATGGCGTGCCTCCGTATTCCAGGATCGTGACAATGCTCACCGATTCCGTGGGCGACCATGTTGTGGAAATCGGAATCGAGCAGGACTCCACCAACGATCAACTCTTCCGCAAGAAGTTCCGACTGGACGGATCACCGAAAAGGGCTCACGACATCGTCGGTGTGCTCAAAACCGTGCTCTTTTCGCCCGAGGATGTGCAACTCATCAGTGGTCCACCTTCCGAAAGGCGGCGACAGGTGGACATCGTTTTGTCTCAGATTGATCGAACTTACCTCAGTTCGCTGGCCCAGTACGGACGGGTGCTGTCGAATCGCAATGGACTGCTGCGGTCGTTCGTAAAGGACAGGATCGATCATCGATCAGCCAGGGCAACCAACGAAATCGGTTTCTGGGACGAGCAGCTCGTTGATCACGGATCACAAATCATTGCCCAGCGCGAACGGATGCTTCTCCAACTGTCGAAGCACATGGCACAACGGTCGAAGGGACTGATCAGCGATCGGGCGGTCAGTGTGGGCTACCAGCCGCGACTGGTGGTACAGGTCAGTGACGATGCCTCCCTGTCGCACCATGGCCGAGTGCAGCAGATCCAGGCCGCCTACCTCGCCATGCTGGATGAAAGACGCTCCGAGGAGTTCCGGCGAGGCGTCACGCTGATCGGACCGCACCGGGATGAGATTCAGTTCCTGATCGGTGATCGAGACCTTTCGGCCTTCGGATCCCGTGGACAACAGCGCCTTGCAGTCATTGCCTACAAACTCGCGGAGACCGACCTGATTGCCTCTGAAACGGGGGAACGCCCGATTCTGCTACTGGACGACGTGCTGTCCGAACTGGACTCCGTACATCGTGACATGCTGCTGTCCGCTGTCTCCGCTCACGCAAGTCAGGTCATTGTTACCAGTACCGATGTGGATCTGCTTCAGCACGCAGACTTGCAGGACATTCCG
>JBBJOX010000222.1:0-5152 GCA_037724245.1 Thermomicrobiales bacterium
CGTACGATGCAACGGTTGTCGCCCGCCTGCGTGCACAGGGTGCGATCTTTCTCGGCAAAACCAACACCGACGAGTTCGCCATGGGATCGTCCACCGAGAACTCTGCCTTTGGCCCGACGCACAATCCGTGGCGCACATCCTGTGTTCCCGGTGGATCCAGCGGAGGCTCGGCCGCCGCCGTGGCGGCGCAAGAAGCTCTAATCGGACTTGGTTCCGATACCGGCGGTTCGATTCGGCAACCGGCCGGCTTCTGCGGTGTCGTCGGACTGAAGCCGAGCTACGGTCGCGTGTCACGCTACGGGCTTTTCGCCTTCGCCAGTAGTCTCGACCAGATCGGACCATTCACCAAAACGGTCGAAGACGCGGCAATGATGCTGGAAGCGATCGCAGGTCACGATCCCCGTGAATCGACATCCGTCCCGATCGAGGTTCCCGCCTATCGCACTGCCCTGCGCAATGATCTGAAGGGCGTTCGGGTTGGCATTGCCCGCCAGTACACGATCGATGGCATCGAGCCTGGAGTTCAGGCGAGCGTCGAGGAAGCGATCGCCCAGCTTCAGAGACTCGGCGCCGAGATCGTCGACGTCGATCTGCCTCACACCGATTACGCCCTGGCAACCTACTACATCACCGCCCCGGCCGAGGCCAGTGCCAATCTCTCTCGATACGACGGTGTGAAATATGGCCGACGCCTCGAGGAAGCGACACTGCAGGAAACATACTGGAAAACCCGTGGCGAAGGCTTTGGCGACGAAGTGAAACGTCGAATCATGCTCGGAACCTATGCCCTCAGCAGTGGGTATTACGACGCCTATTACGTCAAGGCACAACAGGTTCGAACTCTGATCCGCAAGGATTTTGACGAGGCATTCAGGCATGTCGACGTGATCGCTTGCCCAACGTCTCCGACGGTGGCGTTCCCGATCGGATCACGCACCGACGATCCGTACCAGATGTATCTGTCGGATGTGTTCACGATTCCGGCAAACATGGCAGGGATTCCGGGAATTGCCGTCCCCTGCGGCTTCAGCGATGGACTGCCGGTCAGTCTTCAACTTCTTGGCAAGGCGTTCGACGAATCCACGTTGCTCGGTGTCGCCCACGCCTACGAGCAATCGACCGATTGGCACACCCACCTCGCCATCATCTCCGGAGTCGATGACTGATTTCGTTCCAGCACGGTCTCCTGATTTGACACATTCGAGGTGGCAACGTTAGTATTTCCGCGGGCCGCTAGCTCAACGGCAGAGCAACTGACTCTTAATCAGCAGGTTGTGGGTTCGAATCCCTCGCGGCTCACCCACCAAAGGCCCCCGGACGATATTTCGTCACGGGGGCTTTGTTGTTACCCCGACCACGCCATCGTTCGAATTACGTGATGGTTACGTAGCTCTTACTGATGCTCCAGATTCCCGGACAGATTAATGTAGTCACAGACAAATTTCGAGCGTACCCATGGCCAATGTGGTCGAACAGTTTCGATCGGCAGCGGAATTGAGCCGCGTCGTGACGGGTTTGGACTGATCTCGATCTTTTCAACTGGAAGGCAGGCAAGGTAATGCAGACGAAACAACCAGATTACGAAGCGGTCAAGGTGAAACAGCAGGCGACATGGGCGACTGGAAACTTTGCAATGATCGGCTCGCGTTTAAGTCTCGCCGGGGAGCTCCTGTGTGAATCAGCGGGCGTTGGCCCGAACCAGGATGTGCTCGATATTGCCTGTGGCGCAGGAACCGTTGCCCTGCCTGCCGCTCGTCGCTTTGCCAATGTCACGGGAATTGACTATGTTCCTGCCCTGATCGAGCAAGCCCAAAGAAGGGCAGAAGTCGAGCATCTTGAAGCGACGTTCCAGCATGGCGATGCTGAATCACTGGACTTCCCGGATGATCACTTCGATGTGGTGCTCTCGATGTTTGGAATCATGTTTGCTCCCAACCAGGCTCACGCTGCGGCCGAACTCCTGCGTGTCTGCCGCCCCGGAGGGAGGATTGGACTGAACAACTGGACGCCGGAAGGGTTCGGGGGGCAGATCCTCGCCCTCAGTGCCAAATACGTGCCTTCCCCTCCAGGACTGGAATCACCTTTGCGATGGGGAACCGAAACCGGCATCCAGTCACTATTGGGAGACGGCCTCGCGGACCTCCAACTTACTCCCAAATCCCTCCTGTTTCGTTTCCGCTCACCCGGGCATTGGGTGGAATACTTCCGAACCTACTTTGGACCGGTGTCTCTGACGTTCTCGATTCTGGACGACAAGGGCAAGGCATCCTACGAATCGGATTTGCTGAACCTGATCGATCGATACAACACTGCGTCGGATGGTACAGCCATCATCTCGGGGGAGTATCTTGAAACCATCGCGACCCGTAGCTAGGGTCGAAGGTAAGAATTGCTGGTCGTCCGAACCCATGTGCTGTAAACCCTGCGCAACCATGTCGAAAACTCCTGATCGGCTCCGACTACCTTTTGAACGGCGCTCAATGGAATGCCGAGGCACTGATAAAGGAGCACGCATGTGAAGTACATGGTCATGATCTATAACAACGCGGACGTCTGGAATGCGCTTCCGCTCGCCACACACGAAGCTGTCTGGAGCGAAGGCGGGAAACGCTGGCAGGAACTCGTCGCATCCGGCGAGGGCATCATGGGTGAACCTCTGGCTCCACCTAACGATTCGCATGTCATTCGAATCCGCAATGGCGCCGCCGACGTGACGGATGGACCATTTGCCGAGACAAAAGAGCAATTCGTCGGCTTTCTGATTATCGATGTTGCGAGTGAGGCTCGTGCGTTGGAGATAGCGTCGAGCTGGCCCGATGCGAAGTACGCGGCCGTGGAAGTCCGACACATCAATGTGTCGAACGGAAGCTGAAACTGGCCCGACTCGCGATCCCTGGCTGTGAGCTGAGCGATCTGGGAGCTAGCAAGTTCACGGTTTACTTCCAGAAACTTCCCAGCCTTACCGCCTAGGATAAGGATGTTCGGCACCATCTCAGGCGCCCTTGCATCCCGGATCACGCGCGAAAGGCAGATCACATGTTCAGTAGATCCAGATCGGTCAGTTTCCATCAGGTTCCCGCCGGCGTACGTCGGTTCTACGACGAATCGAACAAGGAACGCTATCTCGCCACTTCGCGTCGGACCGTCGTCAAGGCCGGAGTGGCGATGGCCGCCATCGGAGCTGGGGTTTCGGTGGCAGGCGTCAGCGTGCATGCCCAGAGCAACGACGATACGACTCCGGAATCGACCCCGGACAGCACCTGCGTGCTGACGCCGCAACTCACTGACGGCCCGTATTATCTGGACGATATGGTGTTGCGGGAGGATGTTACCGAAGGCAAGGCTGGCATTCCACTCGAACTCCGCATGCTCGTCATCGATACCTCGACCTGCCAGCCGATCGAAAATGCTGCGGTAGAAATCTGGCATTGTGATGCCCTCGGCTTCTACTCCGGATTCGTCGAAAACAACCCTGGCGGAACGGACGACTACGTCGATGATGGATCTGATCCGGAAACATTTTTCCGAGGTCTGCAACTGACTGACGCCGAAGGGTACGCGACGTTCCAGACGATCTATCCTGGTTGGTACGCTGGTCGGGATATTCACATTCATCTCAAGATCCATGTCGGTGGCGAAGCCGACAACGGGACATACGATGGTGGGCATGTATCCCACTCGGGACAACTCGCCTTCGCCGACGCCATCACCGATGAGGTCGCCCTCGTCGAGCCGTACGCGTCGAAAACCGATACCTTCACACGCCTTGAGGATGACGGCGTGTTCCGCGACGTGGAAGAAGACAACCCAACATTCTTCGTGGAATTGACGCAAAAGGATACAGGCGACATCGAAAATGGCTTCACTGGGACGATCACGCTGGGCGTCGATTCCAGCACAAGTTAGAGCTGGTCAATGATTAGTCGTGCCTCAAATCCAGACAGGTTACGACTCGGTGATACCCCCACAAACGCGACGCTGGCATTATCAGGGCACCGCCTGTTTGTCGGATAGACTGATGCTCTGGTGATCGACGTCGAACCTGGTCGACGCCCAACCAGGTCTCTTGTAAACAGGAATCACCTATAAAAAGGTCGACAGATGTTGAAGAATCTGAATGCTGGAACAGTCATCGCTGCGACCGCGATCATCTACGTCGGGATCATGCTCCTTCTGGATTGGAACACGACAGCGGTCATCATCGGAGCCCTGACGGTTGCGCTGGTTGCAGATACCGCAGGGCGCCCGATCGGGACTCAAAAATAGACCGTTTGGATGCTACGGCCAAACTTGGCGCTTCGATTCTGGGCGCATTGGCATTGAACTGCTTCGAGTGTCACGTAAGCGGCATTTTGCGAGACCAGGCCGGTTTCAGAGTTCCGCTCACGGTGCGCGCGTCTGCACGGACAGTGGTGCATATGCCGAAAAGCTGATAGGCTAGGAACGTCTCCGAGCTAACTATCGCGCCCGGATGAGCAGTAACCGGCACAGTCATGCCGGTAAGGTCCTATCGAGGAAGCAACATGCCCACGGGAACAGTCAAGTGGTACAACCCTGAGAAAGGGTTCGGTTTTATTGAACGAGATGGAGGAGGAGATGATCTCTTCGTCCATCGCTCAGCTGTTGGTTGGCAAACACTTGGCGAAGGTGATCGCGTCGAGTTCACAGAGGGCCACGGCCCGAAGGGACCGAGCGCAGATTCCATCACAGTGCTTGAAACAAATCCAAACCCGCGCCCGGCACGAGATGCTGGTGGCAACGGTGGAGGTCGATCATTCTCCTCGTCGGTAGACGTCTCCAGTCTTCCGGTCGAGACCGGTACCGTCGATCGATTCGACGAGACCCGAGGCTTCGGCTTCATCAAGCCGCACTCTGGTGGTGCGGATGTCTTCTTTCACCACTCCGCAGTGGGTGGTGCACCAGTTCGCCCTGGTGATCAGGTTGAGTTCCGACTTGGTGAGGGCCCGAAGGGTCCACGCGCTGAGCAGATCAAGACGTCTGACTCGCTGTACTAGAACTTACAGCTCGGACTCACCCTTAGCATCAACGGCGCGAGATTACGGTCGGGTACTTCGGTACCCGACCGTTTTTGATGTCCTGCAGCCTGCCCGGCATCTCGACCGTGTCAAAAAAATCCTCGAAAACCTGAACT
>JBBJOX010000223.1:0-929 GCA_037724245.1 Thermomicrobiales bacterium
TGGGTCAAACGACAATTAGAAAAGCCAGGTGACATCGTGAGGCGCTGAAATGAACTCTCAGATTGCCCAACCTTTCATTGGACGTACTCTTCGGCTCGTATCCATCTGGATCTGTATCTTCATACTTTCGGCTACTTTGACTCTGATGTGGCCCGCTACGTCGCTGCAGGCTGCATCCGACCCGGCGGTTACTGCCGTTGAGATTTCTGAACTGGAGGCGCAGGGGCGCTTTTCGGAAATCTATAACCAAATGCATCCTGATGCCCAGAAGTTCATTCCCCGGTCGGCTGTCGTTGGATGGTACGAAAATGAGTTTGGCCCGCTGGGGCCTGGCGTCATCACAGTCACAGGGGTTCGATACGTGGCCTGGACATGGCCTGTAACTGGAGTCACCTACCCGAACACAGCAGAGGTCTCGTTTCAACAGCCATTCGCTAATGGACGAGTAGTCTCCGAGATCGTCCGACTGGTAAAGAGCGGTGAGGACTGGAAGTGGTTCTTTGGTCGGAGCCCTGAGTTTGTAGATGAACAGATTTCAGCCTACGGCAACTCTGCCGGCAGCGTAGACACCAGGTCCGGATCCTGTGGCGGCTCTGCAGTTTGGTGGCAGAGCACGTATCCGAACATTGGCGCGACTCAGTATCTTGCATATACGATGTCGTCTTCGCTCCAGGGTGGTTCAATCAATTATCAGTTGATGCGGGAGTATGCTTACTCGTTCGAACTGATTCACAATTCCCAGATGTCTCTGACTGCCCCCACTGCAGCCCAGGTGTTTGAGACGGACCTCCTGAATTTGATGGGAACGTATCAGAGGTTGGCTGAGCGTATTGCAAATTTGGAGTACGACACCAATCCTCTCGCTGCCAGTGCCAATCAATCAGCAATCATTCAAGGTATAGACACCGCCGGAGCACTGGAATTGGGTC
>JBBJOX010000223.1:939-5138 GCA_037724245.1 Thermomicrobiales bacterium
CTACCAGTTCAAATCGACACGTTCGTGGCCCAATGCGAACCGCTGGTCGTTTTTGTGTTCGGCATGGGAGAGGATTTACCAGTTGGCGTGCTCCCGGGTCAGTTTGAAGTTGGTGCGCGGGCATTGGACTGCGAGCTGATCGAATCTCAGGTCGATGCCCAGGACTTTTTCGAGGCTGCCGGGGTCAGTGATCCTCACCGAATAGATGACAACGGCAATGGCATCGCCTGCGAACCCGGAGAATAGCGGGCAGACATCGACAACGTCAGGGGATGACGTTGCGCGTAAATAGCGCAACGCAATCTGGGCGGAGACGAGCTCCGCGCCAACCTGTCGATCGACCTATCCCCGGATCTCGCTGAGGGAGACTTTCGCGCCGGTGTCGCCGGATTTCATGCCGGCGTGGAGAATGGCGTGGACTTCCAGGGTTTGCTCGGCGGTGACCGGGACTGTCTTCGTTTCGATCATCTCCACCACTGACTCCATCTGCTTGCGGTAGAAGCCCGGCATGTCCTTCGCCTCGATCGTGCACCATCCCTTGTCGCCGAACGCGGTGATATGGAAGGTGTACACGGCATCGCGCAAGGTCTCGACGACGGCGATGGCTCCCGATTCGTATTCGATCACGGCGACATCCTTCTTGTCGAACGAATGCCGGTGAACCGATATCGCGCCGGTGCCAATGACGGTGCCGAGCAGTTCCACGGCATGCACACCGTAATAGAACCATTCACCGGGGCTGACACTGATCACCGAGCTGATGGTTCCGATCTCGGCCAGTTTTGGTTTGGCAGCTTCGAGTTCAACCGGGAAGCGGAGTGCCGAGGAACTGGTCAGGAGCGTGCCGTGTTGCTCGGCCAGGGCGAAGAGTTTCACCGCATCGGCGTAGTCGACCGTCATCGGCTTGTCGATGAACGTGGGCACTCCGGCTTCGATGAACGGGCGGGCCAGATCGGCGTGCGTGGCACCGCCACCGGTATCGTCCAGAATCAGCACGCCGTCGACCTGACCGATCATCTCAGCTGGATCGGTGACGAGCGTTTCGATACGGTGCCGCTTCATCAGTATGTCGTTCTTGCCGAGATCAGTGCCCCAGAGCGATGTCACGCGGGCCGACGGTATCTTCGACTCCTGCGTTTCATCGCCATTGAACAACTTCGCGAACGCATCGGCATGTGATGTATTGACTCCAACCATACCCAGTCGAATCACGGACTCACTCCTCTTTCTGCTGTTTGACCAACCACTTCCCGCATCGTCCGATCCTCTCGCCAGATGCTGCTTTTGTCCACTGGACGGGGGGGATGGTGACACGCCGGACTACCGGGAACCCCGCGCGCAAACCGGAAAGGTGCCGTAAACTATTGAGAGTTATTCGCGACTGGAACCAACATTTCGCCGCGATCGCTCGGGCATACCCTCACCTCAAACACTGAACATCTGCGGCAGATCTAGTCCGCGATGCAGGTCGGGTTCCCACTATATGAAAGGTATCCCCAACGATGAGTGATACATCCAGTTCCCGACCCGACCCGATTGGCGCGCGCTCCATTCTCTCGACTTCGAATGGAACGTCGGTCGCCTACTACAAGCTCGACAAGCTGATCGACAACGGGATGCTCGATTCGATCGATCGTCTGCCGTTCACGGTCCGGATTATTCTAGAGAACGTGCTCCGAAATGTTGGTGGCGAGTTCATCGATCAGTCGCACCTCGAGGCCATGGCCAAGTGGACACCTGCGGCATCGGAAGGCGACACAGAGTTCCCGTTCATGCCTGGTCGGGTGGTATTGCAGGATTTCACCGGCGTTCCCTGTGTCGTCGATCTGGCCGCGATGCGATCCGCAGTTGCCAAACTCGGCGGTGATGTCACCCGGATCAATCCGCTGGTGCCGGCCGATCTGGTGATCGATCATTCGGTTCAGGTCGACCGATTTGGCACGAATGCCGCCTTCGCCCGCAATGTCGAATTCGAGTACGAACGAAACACGGAGCGGTATACGCTGCTTCGCTGGGCTCAGACGGCCTTTCAGAACTTTCGCGTGGTTCCTCCCGGCACCGGTATCGTGCATCAGGTGAACCTGGAGTATCTGGCGTCAGTGGTCGCGGTTCGTGGATCCGGTGGAGACAGTGTGGCCTTCCCGGACACGTTGGTCGGGACCGATTCCCACACAACGATGATCAACGGACTTGGTGTGCTCGGTTGGGGTGTTGGTGGTATCGAGGCAGAGGCAGTGCTCCTCGGTCAACCACAATACCTGCTCAAGCCGGAAGTCGTGGGAGTCAAGTTCAGTGGCGGCATGCGCCCTGGTACCACGGCGACCGATCTCGTGCTGGCGGTGACCCAGCTCCTGCGATCGCATGGCGTGGTCGGCCGTTTCGTCGAATTCTTTGGAACTGGACTAAGCAATCTCAGCCTCGCCGACCGGGCGACGATCGCCAACATGGCTCCCGAATACGGTGCCACGGCCGGACTGTTCCCGATCGACGACGAGACCCTTCGCTACTTGCGCCTGACCGGGCGGAGCGAGGATCAGATCGATCTGGTCGAACGGTATGCGAAAACGCAAGGGCTGTTCCGTACCGACGAAACGCCGGATCCGGACTACAACGAACTGCTGGAACTCGATCTGGCGACGATCGAGCCGAGTCTTGCCGGTCCGAAGCGACCGCAGGATCGGGTGGCACTGGGAGACGTTGGGCATGTGTTTCGAACCACCTATGCCGCTACGCTTGGCGATGGAGCGGACATCGAGGATCGCGACGAGGAAGTACAGGTAGCCCGTCTCGAAGGTGAGGGTGGCAGCTCGCTGACACCTGGCATCGATGCACCGCAAATGCCGGGTCTGGCTGCGTCCGCGGTTGCCGAACGAGCACCGGCGAAACGACGTCGCTTCGGCGAAGTCTCGGTCCACATCGACAATGTCGATGCCGAAATGCATCACGGTTCGGTCGCGATTGCCGCAATCACCTCGTGTACCAATACCTCGAACCCGTCCGTTATGCTCGGGGCAGGGCTGTTGGCGAAGAAGGCAGTCGAACGTGGCCTCGATGTTCCACCCTATGTGAAAACCAGTCTTGCACCAGGATCGCAGGTGGTTACGCGCTACCTCGACAAGGCAGGGGTCACGCCATATCTCAATGCACTGGGTTTTCACACGGTCGGTTACGGATGTACGACCTGCATCGGTAACAGTGGGCCGTTGCCGGCTTCGGTTGCCAAGGTTGTCGATGACAACGAACTGATTGTCGCCTCGGTGATTTCGGGCAATCGCAACTTCGAGGGTCGGGTTCATCCGCAGATTCGTGCATCGTTTCTGGCCTCTCCACCGCTGGTCGTTGCCTATGCCCTCGCAGGCACGGTCGATACCAATCTCGATGTCGATCCGGTCGGATACGATCCCAACGGCGATCCGGTGTACCTCGCCGATATCTGGCCAACCGAGGAAGAAATCGCCGACGCCATCGCCAATGCGGTGGAGCCAGCCATGTTCCGGGAGGAATACAACACGGTCTTCGCGGGGGACGAACGCTGGCAGAATCTGCCCGTGCCGGAAGGTGAACTCTTTGAATGGGACGCCTGGTCGACCTATGTGCAGGAACCGCCATTCTTCCAGGATTTCAAGAAGCGGGCAAAGCCGGTCGAGGATATCACCGGTGCCCGGGTGCTGGTGAAGGTTGGTGACTCGGTTACGACCGATCACATTTCCCCGGCTGGTTCGATTGCCAAATCGAGCCCGGCTGGAGAGTACCTGCAGGAACGCAATGTCGAATCGCCAGATTTCAACTCCTATGGATCACGTCGCGGTAACGACCGGATCATGGTTCGTGGCACCTTCGCCAACATTCGCCTGCGGAATCACCTGACACCGGACAAGGAAGGCAACTGGACCAAATATTTCCCGAACGACAAGGAGATGAGTATCTTCGATGCTTCGGAGAAATATCAGGCTGAGGGAACGTCGCTGGTGGTACTGGCCGGCAAGGAATATGGCACCGGATCGTCCAGGGACTGGGCAGCCAAGGGGCCCTTGTTGCTGGGGATCAAGGCGGTGATTGCCGAAAGCTTCGAACGTATTCATCGCTCCAATCTTGTGGGAATGGGAATCCTGCCGCTGCAGTACAAGGCGGGAGAGAATGCGGAGTCACTGGGGTTGACCGGTGAGGAAATTTTCGAGATTTCCAATATCGACGCAACG
>JBBJOX010000224.1:0-5131 GCA_037724245.1 Thermomicrobiales bacterium
CGTGGTTACGATGCCGACACCCTTCAATGCGGAGACGGAATCGCGCGAAACGCACCGCCTGGTCGAGCGCATTTTGAGTGAACGCCAGCTCATCGTCGCATCGAACCGGGGGCCGGTCACCTTCCATCAGGACAAGGATGGCTCCTTCTCCGACCGGCAAGGGAGCGGCGGTCTGGTAACTGCCGTTAGCGCCGTGCTTCAGGATCAATCCGCCATCTGGATCGCCGCATCGATGACCGCCGGTGATCGAGCCCGGGCGGCAGTTGCCGAAGATGCTGGCGATACGTTGATCACGCCAACCGGATCGGGGTCGCTCTTTCAGTTGCGATTCGTGGTTCCGGACCCGGTCGCCTACCACCAGTACTACAACGTGATCAGCAATCCACTCCTTTGGTTCCTCCAGCACTACCTCTGGGATACGCCGCGATCCCCGGACATTACCCACGAAACGTGGTCTGCCTGGGACGATGGTTATGTCACTGTCAACCGACAGTTCGCCGAGGAGATCCTGATTGCTCGCGCCGGCATCGAAAAAGAACCGGTGATCATGCTGCAGGATTACCAGCTCTATCTGGTCGGAGGCATGATCCGCGAAAAGGCACCCGACGCCATCATCCAACATTTCATCCACATACCTTGGCCGGATCCGGACTACTGGCGCCTGCTCCCCCTGAAAATGCGCCGCGCGATCTGCGAAGGATTGCTCGGCTGTGACATCGTCGGATTCCAGACTCCGGACCACGCTCGAAGCTTTATGTACACTTGCCAGGCGTACGTTCCTGATGTCGACGTCGATTACATCAATCGGCAAATGACCTGGCAGGGACGAACGATCGAAGTTCGGTCCTATCCGATTTCGATCGATGCTGAAGCTGTGCGGAAAACGGCCTACAGTCAGGAAGCGCGCGCCTACGAGCGTTACTTGCCGACGCACTGGAACGAGTTCACGATTCTCCGGGTCGATCGGGCCGAACCGAGCAAGAACATCGTTCGAGGTTTTCACGCCTACGATCGATTCTTCGAGGCGCATCCGGAGTTCAAGAACCGGGTCAACTTTATTGCCGTTACCCAGCCATCGCGGATGGATGTCGAGGAATATCGGGACTACCTCGATGATGTCAGCGCTGTGGTTGGGCGAATCAACGCGAAATATTCCAATGTCGAAACCGGCTGGCAACCGATCCGCGTGATCATGGGCGAGAGTTACCCGCGGGTGCTGGCGGCAATGAAGTGGTACGACGTCTTGATGGTCAACTCGATCATCGACGGGATGAATCTGGTGGCTAAGGAAGGTGCGCTGATCAACGAGCGCAACGGCGTCATCATCTTGTCCGAGGGCGCCGGTGCCGCGCTGCAGCTCGGTGATGCGGCGCTGATCGTGTCCCCGGCCGATGTCGAAGGAACCGCCGACGCGATCTACGAAGCACTGACCATGCCTGTGCAGGAGCGGCAACGTCGCTCGCACATTCTCCGGCGGGCCGTTGAGAAAGACGATGTCACGGTCTGGTTTCGCACCCAATTGGCCGATATCGCCGCTACTGTTGCTGAATACCGGAATCTTTCCGATGATCAGGTTGTACCGAATACTGCTTCCTGACGGGCAGAGGAGAAGTGACCATCATGATTCCGGTTTCCAGGCAAGTTCGCAACGTGATCAGTGCTGTTTTGACACTTCTGGTGGTTCTGGGTTCGTTGCAAGGGGTTGTTCCGGCATCGGCCCAGCTCGGCGATCCCCGACCGGTCGAGGATCTGGCCCTGATGACGCTCAATCCTCTCGATCTGGAAGCGCTCGATTACACCGGGTTCGCAATCAACTACGGTCTGTATGCCGATGCGGACAGAATCGCCGCGCAACTGAGCGACCAGCTCGGTGGTGATGCCGGCGATATCTCCGACGCACTTGCCGATAATGATTTCCTCGCTGCCTACACGCTGGAACTCGACCAGTCGGCCGTGATTGGAGATCCGTCCCAGGGTCTGACGCAGGTCGTCAACACAACCATCATCGAATTCAACGACGAAGACGGAGCGACGGTAGCCTACGCGCAACTCGCGACAACCGATATCGTTCCCGGTTCCACCGATGTGTCCGCCGATCTCGAAAGCGGTTTCGCGGCACAGGGTGCAATCGCCCCGACTGCCGGATTCGATACTGCGGACGGGATCGTCGCAATTCGTCAAACAGGCGATCGAATCGCCTTCGTTGTTGTGGTACCTGCCACCGAGGCTGCAGATGCCGCACCGTTGCTGGATCGGCTGGTCGAAAAGATCAACGGTATCGCAGCTGATGGCGGTTCCGATCTCGGGCTTCGCACGCTTCGCCTGACCGGTCCTGCGGTGACGCTGGACCGTGGGTTCTACAGCATTGCGAACTCGGAAAGCCTACGCGTGGTGACGCAGGCAGATGACGAATTCGAGCGATTTGGGCAGCGCTATGACGGCGCCTCCGCTGGCTTCCAGCAGGTTCAGGTCGTCTCCGCAACCGACGGAACACGACTTCAGATTCGCACCTTCGCGTTGACATTTGCCTCGGAGGATGACGCCAGTGCCTGGCTTCAGGATTCGCTTGAACGTCAGGCAGAGTTGACCGATCCGGACCTGATCGAGGTCGACGAAGAATTTCCGCGGATCGCCGACGAGTCGAATTCACTGACTTACGCGCTTTCTGGCGGAAATGGAGTTCGGCAAGGAACCTTTCGGGATGGAGCAAATGTTGCCGTCATCGACATCGTGAGTGTCGAAACTGGCGACCGCCCATCTCGATTGCTGCTCGATGAACTAACCACGCTCCAAGCCGAGTGTCTTGCGGATTTCTGCGCACCACAGGAACCTCCGACGTCCCTGACAACCGGTATCGTTGCCACACCTCGCGTTGAGGAGCCGACGGCCGAACCTACTAAAGCACTAGTTGATGTCACCGAAACTCCGGAGGAATCGACACCAGTCGATGCAACGGAGGAGACAACGGCCGAAGCCACCGAAGAACCAACGGAGGATGTTGTTGCGCCACCAGTCAATGCAACACCAGCCATCGAAGAATCGGATGAGTCGGGCGATCTGGAGGCCGTCGATAACCTCTATGGAATCCAGGTTGGATACGCTGAAGGCGAGTGGGAGTTTGTCAGCGAGAATGTCGACGGAACCCGTTCCAGTTTCGATCTGACGAACGGCACCAGTACAGTCAGTTTCGTCGGAGACAATGCCTATGCTGGCGATCCGCGAACCTGTTTCGACGACGCCCTCGTCTATCTGGAAACCGAAATGGGAGCGACCGAGATCAGCGAGATCCTCGACGCAGCCGGCAATTCGACGATCGTGATTACGGATCAGGCAGCACAGGGACTCTACCGCTATACCAATGCCGACGGGGATCTTGAGGCGGCCTTCATCTACTGCACAACACTAGAGCCAGGCAGTACGACCTTCCTCGCCATCGGAACTTCACCAGGTGCTGAGTTCACGACGCAGTTCCCGATCATGGTGGAACTCATCGAGGGCGCCCGGATCAGCCGCTGATCACTCTTTCCGGCGCATCCTGCCAGCAATGGGGGATGTGCCGGATTCAGGGTGCGTTACTGGGTCTGCGTGTAGAAGAGTTCCATCAATTGCTGACCGCGCCCGATCGCCGTCGTGACATCCACTCCCCGGGCGACGTCGGCAAAGGTGTTGACGACGAAGTAGTTCGCCGTGACCTCGGCCGAGGCTTTCGAGGGAGCTGCTGAATACCCCTTGACACGTCCGTAGCGCGTTGCCTCGATGAATGGCCTCAGATTCGTATCGACATCGAAGACGGGCAGGGTCACCAATGGTTCGTTGGCCGGCACAAGGGAGCCCTGCAACGCCACGACCCACTGGGAATACTGCGCCTGGGCTGTCCACCAGGCAATGAACTCCATCGCCAAATCCGGATTCGCCGAACGAAGTGAAACACCCAGACTGCGGCTGCCTAAAGGAACGAACTGCCCGCCTGCATCACCAGGCACCGGTGCTGCGGCGATATCGGAAACACCTGCCAGTTTCGCGGCCAGATAGATATCCGCGGCGCCGATCGTGATCGAGGTTCGACCCTCGACGAATGCCGTCAGGTTTGCCTTGTCGTCCCATTGCGTGCCATCCGGATCGAAGCCGGATTGCCAGGCAAGAGCGAATCGATCCAGCGCGTTTCTCATCGCGTCCGACGCGAAGCTGACGTCACGCGAGCCAGGAAGAATCTCGCTGGCTCCGTTGGACCACATGTAGGCATAGCAGAAAGCGGGAGCCGCCACAGGAGTTTGCGCCAATGCCTGTCCCGCCGCCGGTGCGCCGATAGATTTTAGCGATGCGGCCAGATCGAAATAGGCCGTCCAGTCGCCTGGCGGCGTCGGCATGCCCGCGGCACTGAGCGCGCTCGGCCGATAGAGCATCGCCGGAGGGCAACCCCCAATCGGCAAACTGAACCAGACTCCATAGACACGAACCGTTTGCTCGACCCAGGGGAAATACGGCCCCTGCTCGGCGATCACGGCATCGGCCAGTTGCGTCACATCGAGCAGGAGGTCGCTGAACTGATACGGCTGTAGATCCTGCAGCTCGACGACATCACGTTGCTCACCCCCGCGCAGTGATCGCTCGGCCCGGGCCGGAAGATCGACCAGCTCGGTCAGGGCAATGTTGATTTCTGTCCCGCGCAGTTCGGCCCATGTTTGGGCGAGCTGCATGGTGAAGTCATTGACACCGGGAATCGAGGACGATGCCAGGAGGACGTTGAGCTGAAGCGCCGTCTCCTGTGCCTGCGTGGAGTAACGAGGGAGCAGTGACGAGCCGGCAGCCACCAGCCCGGCAGCCGTTCGGATGAATCGGCGTCGATCGGTTGTGATCAGTGGGCAAGGTGTCGAATCGTTCACGCGCAATCTCCGGCTCAGGTACTCGGCACGAGAGCAGAAGTGTGTCATATTCCACGATTTTCAGGCACCAGGAAATAGCGAATCAAACCCTGCACAGGGTTTTCCGCCTCGGGCTTGTCAGCCGGTTATTCGATGCCTGAAGGAAACGTAACCACATTGTGACAAGTCTTGGCCAAATGCTCAACATCGTGTCTTTTTTCACAAGAGTCGAAGGCTACAGTAGTGACGACAGAGCAATTGAAGTGATG
>JBBJOX010000225.1:0-5105 GCA_037724245.1 Thermomicrobiales bacterium
ACGCCAGATCCAACGCGCTCGACCAATCGCAGGTGCTGATCGACTACGCCAACGGCTCGGCAGTGATCGACGGCGGCATGATGATGCCCGAAAGCTATCCATTCACCTCTTATCTGGAAGTCCTCTGCGAGCGCGGCGCACTCGAGTATCACTTTCGGGCCGGCGGCCGATCGTTCGAACATGGAAAACCAACCAGCGTGCTGACACTGTTCCCGAATGAAGGCGATCCCGAGGTGCTCAAGGTCGAACAAACCGATGCTTTCTACAACGAAATCGCCTACTTCCTGGACCATGTTCGCAGCGGCACCCCGGTCGATCTCGCCACGCCGGTGGAAGCGCTGGTTGCGCTGGATGTTGCGCTCGCGGCCACGGAATCCTCGGACACAGGCCAACGCGTCGCGATCGCCTGAGTTCCTCGCGTCCAAACCTGCTCCGGAGATTGGCCCGACTCCCATATACTGCAGAGAGATGAACCTTCGTCAGGTGGAGTGAGAAACGGATGCCGGATCGGCCGACAGGCGAAACATCGAACAGTGGATTCCCCGTGTGGGATATCGACATCATCGCTGAACTGCGGCGCCTGAGAAATCAGGGAGCCAATGATTCGGCGCAGGCAACAATGCTGCGTGTCGTCTGGTTACGGCAGGAGCATCCGGGCGCAATCATCGATACAGAATCGATCCGGGTCGAACTGGATCTGGTCGTGATCCGTGCCGCGGTCACACTCGCCGACGGGACCGCAGGATCGGGATTCGCCGCAGAACTGACTGAAGATCACGCCTCGCTCGCGGTGGCCCTCGAAACTGCGGAAACACGCGCGATCGGTCGCTCGCTCGACATCCTCGGCCTGATCCTTCCGCCGGATGCCGAACCTCAATCACGCCCGGCACCGATTCGGACGACTGAACGCACACCTCCGACACCAACGCCACCGGCGGAAACTGAAGATCCCCCTGCCGTCGTCGATGCCTTGCGCCGCGCGGCCCGCAGCGCCCCTCGCTCGATTCGGCCAGTCGATGTTCCGGAACAGGACGAACCGGCGCCGCGTTCACCCTCGGGCGATGTCCGCTTCACTGTCCCAACCCCGTTCCCCCAGCGCTCGCAAGGTGATGATGGATCAGACGAGGGCACGGCTGATATCCCAAGCGAGGACTATTCATGGACCTCCTTCTGGCGTTGGGCCAGGGAGAAGGGTTTGATGCGCAAGATTGACATCGAGCAACGAATCGGTCGCTCGATCGATGACATGAATCCGGCCCAGATACGCCTGGCACTGCGCGACGCAGGAATCGAGCTTTCCTAGGGCTTCCCCGCAATCAACCTCACATAAGACTTCACAGGAACGACCATGTAACTATCGTACGTACGATATTTACATGGGCGTTCTTTCTTGTCTGAAACGTCTGTAACTAGCGATACTTAGCATTATCTATGCTCCGAATTCCAGTAATTTAGGATAGTTTCAGTATTTTTGTTGATCTGCTCGCTGATTGCGCTCTTTCGTCGTAGTCGTCAATGCGCCCGTCTCACATTATTCAATGCTCCACGATGTTTACCTCATTCATGTATTCCTTATGTTCGATTGGCTTTTCAGGAATGTGACTATCTGGCACTGAACGTACTCTTGTCTGAAATGTCATAGGTCCGTAAGCTGAACGCAGTTGCTCGTGGTGACCGGACAATCGTGTCAGACCCATCGAAGCATGATTGTGCCCCCGCAAGGCACACGACCGAACCGGTTCCCGCACTGGTTGGCGACAGGCTGTTCGCTGGCTGATCCGGGAATCCATTCGATTCAGTTCGATTTTATGGAGAAACCCTGCATGACGATGTGGCCCGCCGCCGATGTCCAACTATCGAGCGAACACCGCCGTTTTCTTGCCGTCTTCCTCGCCTCGCTGGCCCTGATCGCCACGGCGCTTCCCGGCTTTGCCCAGGACGCCGAGGTGACGCCATCAGCTGATGCCCCAACCCTCTCCGTCACCTTTGTCGAACTGAATGATTCCGGGGTCTCCGGTATCGCCACCCTCTATGGAGATGGCGACCAGACGATCGTCGAAATCAACGCCGAAGATGCGGGACCACTGCACCCGGCGCACATTCACGCGGGAAGCTGTGACGATCTCGATCCGAATATCGAGTATCCGTTGGAAAACGTCATCGATGGACGCAGCATTTCCGTCGTCGATGCATCGCTCGACGAACTCCTGAACGGTGATTTCTCGATTGATCTCCATCTCTCGGCGAACGAACTCGGCACGTTGATCGTCTGCGCTCCAATTGAAGGCGAAGCCACTGATGGCACCGGCGCATCCGACGACGTCGGTGGTGGTGAATCCACAACCGGTGACGGCACCGGCGGCGCCCAGATGTCCGATGACACCGCGTCGCTGCCCCTGACCGGCCTGGATGACAATGGGGTGACAGGCATCCTTTCGCTGACAGCACTGGAAGACGATCAGACCGACGTCGTTATCCAGCTCTCCGGAGACGCCATCACCGGGAATCACATCGCTCATCTACACCTCGGAACCTGTGAAAATCTGGCCGACGAAGGAACAATCGATCTGGAACCCGTCGACGCATCCGGATTGAGTGAAACCACGGTCGATGTAGCATTCACCGAATTGCTCGAGGGCGGCTATGCCGTCAACGTGCACGAATCGGAAGCAAACTACGATACCTGGCTGGTCTGCGCCGAGTTCTCCGATGCGACCGTCGGCGCTGTGATTCCGGAAGTTGCGCCGGATACTGGCAGCGGATCCGTGAACGCGACGCCAACGGTCGAACCGACGCCAACGGTCGAGCCGACACCAACCCCCGGAGTTCTGCCAGCCTCGGTTGGTACCGGATTCGGACTGCCCGGCGCTGAGACTCCAATCTCGCCGGCCTTCTGGGCGATGCTCCTCGGCGGTGGCATCCTGATCCTCGGGGCATACTCGATCCGGCGAGGGGAGCGCTCCCAGCGATCGCAACCAGCGCGCTGGCGTCGACTCGGTCTCTGACCCGCAATCACAGTCAACAACGTTCAACGAGGAGGCAGCGGCGCTGCCTCCTCGTTGCGTCATACCAGTTCACGGTAAAGTTGTGACCAGCACAAGACCGTTCCACATGAGGAAACAGGATGCGACTGATTCTGGTACGACATGGACAATCGTTGGGGAATGTCGAGCGGCGCATTCAGGGCGCCGACGATCCACTGACCGATCTGGGTCGCGCCCAGGCGAACCTTGCCGGAGTCGCCCTGGCCAGTCGCAACGACATCACCCATCTCTACGCAAGCAATCTCGATCGAGCTCTTGAAACCGCATCCATCATCGGGCATCGGCTCAGGCTCGATCCGGTTCCCACGCCCGGACTTGCCGAAATTCATGCCGGAATCGCTGCGGGGCTGCTCTGGGCCGAATGGTCGGCCTCTCAATCCGAAACCGGGATCGATGCGACCGCCCGGTTCCTGCACCAGTGGGAAGGTGGCGAATCGGGGAAGCAACTCGCTGATCGCGTGCTCGCCGCCTACGACGAAATCGTCACCCGGCATCTCGGAAGTGACGATGTTGTAACAATCGTCTCCCACGGTGGACCACTCGGCTGGATCGCCGCCAGAATCCACGGCGACCCTTCCGATATCTGGCCAGTCGATCGCGCCGGATTCCACAACTGCTCAATCAGTGAACTGGTCTATGATGCGAACGGTACGTGGTCGATCGTCGCCTGGAACACCGACGATCACCTCGACTCACTCAACCGCTGACCTTCCAACGGTCGGCGCAGAGCTGGTCCCTGCTTCGAATCAAACGCCGCCAACTTTCCAACCGTAGGGTCTGAGCTCGTCTCTGACTTGATGCTCGCCCCTCGGTCATATCCGCCCTTCCGCAACTGTCGCAACGCCGCCAGCCACCACCTGCAGTACCATTGAACCCACTGCCGGACCCGTCCGGTGGCCGTCCCGGAATCCAATGGTCGAAGGTGTCTTTCAGGTGATGCAGCTCGATGTGCTGGCAGTTTCAGATGAGGTGGATCAGCGAATCTATACCCCATCCGTTCGCGAGCGAATGGGTGATGTTGCTCTCGTTATCGGGTGTGGCGATCTGCCTGCGAGTTACCTCGAATTCATCGTCGATGCGGTCAATCGACCGGTCTACTACGTTCTCGGCAATCACGCCGAGGAACTGACCCGGCAAGGTGAGCGGGGAGTGCCCCGGCATCCTCTCGGCTGTGTCGATCTCGGGTTCAAGGTCGTCCGCGATCCCGGCACCGGACTGATTCTGGCAGGATTGCCCGGGTCACCTCGGTACTCCGAACGCGAACCTGTGCAGTTCACCGAGTTCCAGATGAACTGGTCGATGTTCAAGATGGCACCGCGGCTCTACTGGAACAAGTTTCGCCACGGCCGATGTGTCGATGTTTTGGTTACCCACGCCCCACCGCGCGACGTCAACGACCGCGACGATTATGCGCACCGGGGATTTCGTGCCATGCGCAAGTTTCTCACGCGATTCCAGCCGATCTACCAGCTTCATGGACACGTCCACCTCTACGACCGAACCGTGTCGTTCGCAACAACGTTCGACGAAACGGAAGTCGTCAACGTCTTCCCCTACCAGCGTCTGACACTCACCTTCAAGACACTGGAGTATCCGGAACCAGCACCGTACGGCCTTCCGGAATCGGCCCGCAGCCTGACTGAAGCGGAGCATCGCCCATGATCGACGATCAGATCCGGAGCGACTTCGAGCGCGCCCGTCAAAAGGCTTTTGTTCACGATCTGGTTGCGGCAGTCAGCCGCCGTGAAAACGATCTGATTCCGTTTCACGAATTGCGGCAGCGGCTCTCGCCCGATGGTGAAAGCTATCGCGGTATGCAAACTGTGCCGATCAAGCAGATCGTCGGCAGCATGGATCGCTATCTCGATTTCGACCGGGAATTTCTGCCGCGCAAGAAGAACACGGCCGGTCGCTGGAAGAATGTCGACCGTGCCTATTACGAAGATGTGCGCCTGCCACCGATTCAGCTCTACAAGGTCGGCGACATCTATTTCGTCAAGGATGGCAACCATCGTGTGTCCGTCGCCCGGGAGCGCGGCGTTGAGTTCATCGATGCCGAAG
>JBBJOX010000226.1:0-5101 GCA_037724245.1 Thermomicrobiales bacterium
GATGGCGGCAGATCGTCGAGGAATCCAGCTGGCAGGTACGGATCCCAGGGTTCGATCGAGCCGGAATTCGCCAGCTGAATCATTTCGAGGAACGGTGTGGCGCCGATGTACATGTCCCAGGTCGAGGTGCTTTCGCGCGCTTCCTGAACAAATCGCTCGATGCCGAACCCGGCGGTTGGTGCGACCTGCGCATCCAGCGGGAACGTCGTGGCGAAATCGGTGTTGACCGTTGTCACGACGGGATGAAGATTGAGGATCCAGTCGTAATAGGTAACGCTGAGGGTTCCCTCGGTCGATGCGCTGACATTTGCCACGTGGGCAATATTGGCCAGAGCCATCGCAACTGGTGCCGACATGCCAAGCAGCGCTGCCCGCTTCAGTACATCGCGACGACTGCTCCGCCCTGCATACGCATCCTGAAAGAGTCTCTTCGCGGTGACGTTCTCGATCACAGGTGCCTCCGATGATGGTTAAGAAGACAAGTTCGAGACCCGATCGGAATCAGCGCGAGGATTCCGGCCCTCATCGAGATGAGTGCGCGGATTGTAGGGACACCACAGTCCCGGTGTCAATGCACCGTTTTCACGACATTCATGCAGGATGCACACACGACGAAGCCGGAGCATGACAATCACACTCCGGCTCCCAACCATCTGCAGATTCAGTTGTGCCGTCCGTCCTTCAGTCGGCGGCGGCGACCGGGATCGGGGCGGATCCCCAGCGTTGGTCGGGATCTGGGGACGGGATCGAGGAGAGTAACAGTTTGGTGTAGTCGTCCTGTGGATTGTTCATCACATCGACCGATGAGCCGGTCTCGACGACCCGGCCGCGCTGCATCACCATGATGTCGCCACCGAGGTAATAAGCCGCTGACAAATCGTGGGTTATGAAGACCGTCGAGATTCCCAGATTCTCCCGGAAGTCCATCAGGATGTTCATGATCACCGCTCTCACTGCGACATCGAGCATCGAAATCGCCTCGTCGGCCACGATCACTTTCGGCTTGACGAGATAGGCGCGGGCCAGCATGACGCGTTGCCGCTCTCCACCGGACAGTTGATGCGGATAGCGACCGAGGACGTCGTGTGGGCGGAGATTGACCGCCTTCAGGGCATCGTCAATCAGTTCAAGCTTTTCCGTGTTTCCATCCGCCAGCTTGAACTTCGAGATTGTCAGATCGAAGACGCGATTGATCTTGTAGAACGGGTTGTAGATACCGTACGGATCCTGAAACACCGCCTGAACTTCGCGCCGGAACATGAATCGTTCCTGCTTCTTCAGTTTGTAGATATCCTTGCCGCGCCAGAGTGCCTGGCCGCTGGTTGGCTTTTGCAACCCCAGCAGGCATCTGGCAGCGGTGGTCTTGCCGGAGCCACTTTCGCCGACGATGCTGATGAGTCGCGATTCGTGCTCATCCAGCGCCAGGCTGACATCCTTGTTGGCCACTGTTTCCGACGCACCGCGTCCGAAAATGGTGGTAGCTTTTTCGAGCTGAAGGAGTGGCGGGTTACTCAAGTGGCGGCTCCTTCGGGTGTCGATTCGGGATAGAGATGACAGGCCACATCGCGTGCGGCGAGCACGTCGATCTCTTCGCCGAAGACCGTTCTCGGTCCTGCCGCGAGCGGCACCAACAACGGTTGCACCGACGTACAGATATCCATCTTGTGCGGACACCGGTTGTGAAACCGGCAACCGTCCGGCCAGTTCGATGGGCTCGGAGTCGTACCGAGAATACCGCCAAGACGTTCCCGTGGTCCGCCAATGCTGGGAATGGCTCCCATCAGGCCGCGTGTATAGGGATGAAGCGACTTTTTGACGGTCGATCGAATGTCGCCGGCCTCGACAATCTGCCCGGCATACATGATGCCGATGCGGTCGACCAGCTGCGCGTGGACCGGCAGATCGTGACTGACGATCATGATCGCGACGTTCATGTCCTGCCGCAGATTGGCCAATGCTTCGAGGATCAGCCGCTGGACATTGACGTCGAGCGCTGTCGACGGTTCATCGGCGATGATCAGTTCCGGCTCGAGCGAAATGGCAATCGCAATGATGACGCGTTGCTTCATCCCGCCACTGAGTTCGTGCGGATACAAGCGGGCAACCCGCTCCTCGAGGCCCACTCGCGCCAGCAGGCCCGGAACTTTCTCCTTCGCCTGGCGATCACTGATGCCATGGTCGACCATCGCGTCGACGATCTGGGCGCCAACCCGCATGACGGGGTTCAGCGAGTTCATCGATCCCTGCGGGATGTAGGCAATGTGCTCACCGCGCATCCGCCGCATCTGACGCTTGTTCAGCTGCATCAGATCGACTGGTTCGTTCCCGTCCGGAGAGAACATGACTCGACCGTTGGAAATGCGGTTCGGGAAACGGATGATCTGAAGGATCGCTTCGACGAGGGTTGTCTTGCCCGATCCCGATTCGCCGGCGATACCGACGAGTTCGTTGTGATTGATCGTCAGATTACAGCCATCGACCACACGCGCCAGGCCATTCGGCGTCGGGAAGTGAATATCCAGATTCTCGATCTGCAGAAGTGGCCGAGTCGTTTTTCGGTCGAGTTGGGCTCGCCCTGCTTTCGGTTCGATGGTGGGTGTGGTCGTCATAGAAGTGTCTCTCATTCAGGATTGACCGCGCAGTCGAGGATTGAAGAATTCTTCCATCCCCTGCTGTACGAGGGCCAAACCAAGGAAGAGCAAGATCAGGAGGGTAACCGGTGCGGCGAAGATCCATTCCTTGCCGAGGCTGATTACGCCCCAACCCCATGCCAGACTGATCAGTGTCCCGAGGTCCATCTGGTTACTGGGAGCCAGCCCGAGCACGGTCAATCCGACCAGCGAGAAGGCCGCTCCAACCGACGCCGTGGCGAAACCGATCGCGACATACGGTGCCATGTTCGGGAAGACTTCCTGAACGATGATCTGGCTGTCCGACATGTTCGTCATCTTGGCGAGCTCGATGTACGGGCGCTCCCGAAGGCTCAGTACCTGGCTGCGGATTGTCCGCGCCGCGAACGGCCAACTGAATGCGGCCAGTACCAGCGCCAGCTGGAAACTGGTCAGGTTGCGGGAATAGGCGGCGAGAATAATGATCAGGGGCAGGGTCGGGATCACGAGAAAGGCATCGGTGATCGTTCGCAAGGTGGTGTCGACCTTGCCGCCCTTGTATCCGGCGACGAATCCGACGACGGCTCCGATCACAGTCGAGAGACCGCCGGCCATGAACGCAACCTGCAGCGATGTTGGCAAGCCGACGAACACGAGACCGAGCACATCGCGACCGAACCGGTCTGTCCCGAGCGGATGCTCGCGACTGGGATCGAGGAAGATCGGGAAACTCGCTTCCCGCAATGGATTGATGTCTCCGAGATGCAGCGCCAGCAACGGCTGCTTGAGCAAGGCAACGGCAACGAGAATGGCGGTGATGATGAAGCCAAGTTTGAACTTGCCGCTATCCTGCCAGAGTGAAACGAATGCGCGCATGATGACCTCCTAATTGGCAGCTTTGACGCGAGGATCGAAGAGCGGCAGCAGGAGATCGATGATCAGATTTGCCGTCAGAACCAGCACAATGAACATCGTGACAACAGCCTGGGCCGTATTCACGTCCTTGATCCCGACTGAATCGACCAGCAGGTTGCCGACACCGGGATAACGGAAGAGACGCTCGACCAGCACATTGCCGTTGACCACGCTGCCGAGAATGATGCCGAGCGAGGCGATCTGTGGCAGCCAGGCATTTCGCAGAACGTAGGACAGCAGGATCCGTTTCGGGGTCAGTCCCTTGGCATTGGCGTAAGTCAGGAAATCCTCACCGAGAATGCTGACGACGAGGGCCCGCGTTCCGATCAACCATCCGGCAAAGCCAACCAGAACACTGGCCAGTACCGGCAATGTTCCAAATCGAATCACACTCAGAATGAATTCAAAATCCCAACCGGGGCTCAATCTGTTGTCGTAGGCACCGTTCGCCGGAAGCAGACCCCACTTGTAGGACACCCAGATAATCAGAAACAATGCAACGAAGAACGAGGGAATGTGCGAAAGCACCAGGCAAACGTTGGTCACCCATTCGGATATTTTCGATTTGCGGGTCCATCCAACCAGCGTTCCCAGCAACACGCCAATCACCCAGCTCAGGATCGTCGAGACACCGATAAGGCCGAGCGTCCACGGCAGGGCCCGGACGATCAGATCAGTGGCCGGTGTTGGATAACTCAAAACAGACGGACCAAAATCGAAATGCAGGACAACACGTTCGAAGTACCGAATGTATTGCTCGAGCATCGAACCATCGAGTCCGAACTCGCGGCGATAAAACAGTACGAGCTCCTCACTTCGGGCGATGCTGGAATACTGTCCCTTGGATTCGAGCTGGGCAATGATGCCGCCGATCGGATCCCCTGGCATCAACCGGAAGAAGAAGAACGACGCGGACAGCGATCCCCAGAGCGTGATCAGATACAAGCCCAGACGCCGCAAATAGTAGGTCGCGACAGGCGACAACTTGCGGGAACGTGGTGCGTTGACCGTTCCCGGTTCATCCACGACGGGGACCTCGGTAATCGAGGTAGGTGCCGGACTTGCCATACCAAGCCCCTGAAATACGAATTCCTGAATCACTCACTCGAAACGCAGCGGGCAAGTCGGGCGGAGCAGTGCTCCGCCCGTCGCCTGACTACGCTGGCTGAATGCTGCCCATCGCGAAGAGAAAGTGACTCCACCACGGGGCCGGGATCGTGTACGGATTCTCCGGTGACGGCCAGCCTGTCCAGTAGGCTGTGGAGAAGAGCAGCGGATACACCGTCTGGATCAATGGAACGGCCGGCGATTGGGCCATGTACAGATCCAGCGCCGTATCGAACGCCGCACGATTTGCCGGATCGGCCGGGTCGACATTCTTCAGAACATCGATCGCTGCGTCGAGTTCCGGGTTATTGATGCGGGTTCTCGCTCCGTCACCACCGGTATCGACTCGCGTTCCGATTGGCTTGTAGTACTCGGAGTGGAACTGCTGATAGAGCTGATTTGGATCGAACTGCATGCCACAAAGCCAGTGGCTGGTGAGATCGTACTGGCCAGTCGAGAACGCATCGCCG
>JBBJOX010000227.1:0-5048 GCA_037724245.1 Thermomicrobiales bacterium
CGCGGCATCGATCCGGAATTGACAGCGATGCGGGAGGCCGTGGCGGCAGGAAAGGAGCGGCGGCGCGACGTCCGGATCAAGTTGGCCAGCGAGGGCGAGGGCGAGGTCGATCGCGATCGTCTGGCCGAGGTGACGAACCGGTTAACGTATGCCTTCGAGGCGGAGGATCGGCAGTCGTTGTCGAATCTCGTGGCGCGAGGTACATGGGGCGGGCCGTACCCCCGGGCCATGCCAGTGTTCAGCGACGAGGTTCCGGAATAGGGACGGGTGTTCCGAGACCAAGGCGTTCAGGGTTGGACAGTAGGGTCATCGGTTTGTCCGTGACTGCGGCGTTCAGGACATAGACCTCGGTCAGGGACAAGCCACAGACCCTACTTGGTGGGTGGGACGACGCGGCCGGTCTCGATCTGGTAGTCGAGTTCGGAGCCGACCCAGATGGCGCCGTCGGTGTAGTGTTCTTTTTTCCAGATGGGGACGATTTCCTTGATCCGCGTGATTGCATAGGCATTGGCTTCGTAGGCCGGATCCCGATGCGCCGAGCTCGAGCAGATGACAACGCTGGACTCGCCCGGTACGAGGTAGCCGGTTCGGTGGCAGATCGCGATTTCGACTCCAGGCCAGCGCTCGGCGACTTCGGCTCCGATCTGGGCGAGCATCCTGACCGCGGCCGGGGCATAGGCCTCGTAGTCGAGGGCGATGACGTCGCGTTCCCGTGCATTGTCGCGAACAGTTCCGATAAACGTGACGATCGCCCCGGCGGCGGGGGAGGCGACCAGCGACTCGATCTCTCGCGTATCGATCACGTCAGCGGTTACGGTGAACAGCTGGTGATCGCCGCCCGAGACCGGAGGAATGAAGGCGATTTCATCGCCATCCTGGAGCAGGGTCGATTTGTTTGCATAGGACTCGTTGACCATGATCATCACGGAATTTTCGAGCCGGGCCAGATCCGGATGATCTGTGATGGCTATGGCAAACAGATCGCCGACCGTTGTGCCGGCCGCGACCGATACTTGCTCCGATGATTTCCCGAGAAGATCGCGCATGATCGCGAAGTAGAGAAGGTTCACCGACATCGTTGACTGGCTCATGCGATGGGAAAATCCGTTCGAGGTTGTGGTGAACCGATCAGGTCTTGTTGATCAGACGATGCAGTGATTCGCGCATGCGGAGCGCGACCTCGCCGTTGTGATCGCGGAGCTGACGAAACGATGCGGCGACTTCCTGTTCGCCGGCTTCCTCCGCGTCCGCAGTGTAGCGGGAGAGGACTTCCTCGCTTTGCAGCAGATTGCTGAGTGTCGTGATCAAGTTGTATTCGATATCACTGACGCTGAAATTGCTCGAGTGGTTGCTCATGGATGGGTCCCTTCAAAGTGTGAGCCCGGCACAGGCAGGTAGTGACAGGCGTTTCGTGATTCAAAGGTATCTCAAGTGACGTCGGGATGGCTAGTGGCAGCTTCCGGATGTCTGTGGTGGAGCTGTCCGACCTGCCGATCTTTGGCAGCGAACCAGCCGGCGAAAAGCATCAAGCCGAGAACGACCATCAGGAAGATGATCGAGGCGTTCCAGCCGCCACTCAGGTCATACAGAAAGCCAACGAGGAATGGACCACTGGCGGCAACGATGTAGCCGACGGTTTGGGCCATGCCAGAGAGCTGGGCGGCATGCTGGATATCGGGCGAACGGAGGGTAAAGAAGGAGAGCGAGAGGCTGAGCGCACTACCGGCGGCGAGACCCCAGAGGATGACCCAGAGCACCGGCGCGCTGGCCGGGGCAATCAGCAATCCCAGGAGCGAAGCGAACCAGACACCCACGGTGATCACGATGTACACGCGCTGGTCTCGCTGACGGCTGGCAAAGACGGGAACGAAGAACGATGAAAAGAATCCGGCAAAGTTCGTCAGCGACAGGAGAAACCCGGCTCGATCCTGCGACAGTCCGTTATCGATCATGATCGTCGGGAACCAGGTTGCCAGGGCGTAGAAGCTGAACGATTGCAATCCCATGATGGCAGTTACCGACCAGGCGACGGGATCGCGCCAGAGGTTGATTCTGGCGCGGCCCCGTCCTTGCCTGGCATGCTTCGATTCGCGAAGGATCGCCAGACGGGGTGTCATCACGACGATGGCGAGAACAACGGGGATCGACCAGAGGGCCAGCGTTCCACGCCAAGGGAGGTCCGAGACATTCTGAAGCGGGATCGTGAGCCCCGCGCCAACGGTACCACTGGCGCTGAGGCCCATGGTCAGGAGGCCGGTCATGACACCGGCGCGATGCGGGAAGTCTCGTTTGATCGATGCCGGAAGCAGAACGTTGCCAACACCGATAGCCATGCCGATTAGCGCGGTCGAGGCGAAGAGCACGATCGTCGACGGGATCAGGCGGAGCAGAATCGCCCCGGTCAGCACGATCAAGGCACCCCAGAGCGTAGCATCGAGGCCGAATCGATGGGCCAGTCTAGGTGCAAGCGGAGAAAAAAGTCCAAAACAGAGCACTGGCAGGGTGGTCAGCAATCCGGCGATGGTCGAGGAAAAGCCTGTGTCGTCGCGAATCTCGTCCAGCAAGGGTGAAACGGCGATGATCGAGATTCGGAGATTGATCGCGGTGACGATCACGCCAAGGACGAGGACCGCGGAGACGATTCGGGATCGGGTCAGGTACGACGTGTTGGCGCTGATGGCGGACTCGACTTTCGGTGCAATCGGATCAACGCCGCGCTACAGGTAGGTATAGAACCAGCCAAGGGTTCGCTCGAGTCGCTCGACCCGGTGCTTGGGCTGTCCGCCGCGACTCAAGCCGTGACTCTCGTTCTGGAACCGAACGAACTCGGTGACACCGCCAAGTTTCTTCAGTGCCATAAAGAGCTGCTCGCCCTGTTCCATTGGGCAGCGATAGTCGTTCTCGGAATGAACGATCAGCAGCGGCACCTTGATATTGGCGACGTATTTCAGGGGAGACATGTCCCAGTAGCGGTCAAGGTTGTCCCACGGGGTGCCCATCTCGGGATCGAAACTGACGAGCGAGATGTCGTCGGTGCCATACATCGAGATCAGGTTGGAGATCGAGCGATCGGTGACGCCGACCTTGTAGCGGTCGGAGTGGCTGAGGATCCAGTTGGTCATGAATCCACCGTAGGATCCGCCGGTAATCCCGATACGGTCGGGATCGATCCCGCCGAGTTCGACGATATGGTCGGTTGCGGCAAGTTGATCCGGCATATCCGGGGTACCCCAGTTTCCGGTGACGGCCGCAGTGAACGCTTCGTCCCGCCCGGCACTGCCACGTGCATTGACGTACACAATGGCACTACCGCGGGCGGCGAACATCTGAAGTTCGTGCGAGAAGGATGGACCAACCTGCATGTGTGGTCCGCCGTGAATGTGCACGATCGCGGGAACAAGTGGGCCCTCGGCAGTGTTTCCGGCGGGTCGAATCAGCCACCCCTGGATCAGTTCGTCGCCGGATTCGATCCAGAGTTCCTCGGGAACAGGAACAGCGACTCCGCGCATCCAGTTCTCGTTGAATGTGGAAAGGCGATGTTCCTTGCGGGCAGTGACCCGGACGAGTTCAGCGGGTGTGGTCGCATCGCTGACGGTAGCGACGACTTCCTTGCCACCGGGAACGGCAGCAAATCCGGTGATTGATCGACCGGCCGGTGTCAGGCACGTCACGGTGTCAACTTCCAGATCGATCCGGGCGATGAAATCATTGCCACGATCGGGAACAGTGATCAGAATGGCCGAGCCATCTGCGCTCCAGCGCGGTGATCCCGATCCGTAGACGCCGAAACTTCGACCGAAATCTTTGGCAATCCGCTTCGGTTTTCCGCCACTTGCTCCAAGCAGGAAGAGATCGGTGTCCTGCGCGCCGGGAGTGAGTTTGGCATTTCCGGAGATGACCAGCCTCGTTCCATCGGGTGACCAGGCGGGAGCGTGATACGAGCCACGTCCATCGGTCAGTCGTTTCGGTGTGCCGCCGCTGGCCGGGATCGACCAGATGTCGGAGATTCGACTCTGGTCCCAGTCGTCGGTCAAATTGGCGACGAAGGCAATCTCCCTGCCACTTGGCGACCAGACCGGGAACTCATGCGGGTGAGCGCCGGACGTGAGTTGCGTCGGTTGAGCAGATTCAGTGGTTGTGTCAATGGTCCAGATGTGGCTGATTTTGCCGTCGAGAAATCCCTTGCCGTCGAACTTGTATCGGACCGACGTGATGACCCGTACATCGTGATCCGAATCGAAACCATCGGGACTGACTCGGCTGGTGAAGACAAGTCGGGCGCTGTCCGGTGCCCAGCCGATATCGCCGACCCCGTTTTCGAGATCGGTGACTTGGCGGGCCTCACCACCTTTGCTTGGCAGAATCCAGAGATTGGCCGATTTTCCGGCTCGGTTCGAGGTGAATGCGATCGATTCGCCGTTCGGGGACCAGGCAGGGGTAGCATCGGTCCAGTTGCCTCCGGTGAGTCGGCGCGCAGGCGTACCGTCCAGCGCGAAGAGCCAGAGGGCGGATACGTATTTGTTGTCGTCCTTGTTGACAGTTGTGACGCTGACGACAGTTCGGGTTCCATCCGGAGAAACTGCCGGTTCGCCGACGGTGATCAGGTTGTGCAGATCGTCGATCTCAAGTGGTCGACCAGTTCGCCGCCTGACCGGGGGGGAACTGGCGGCGGCGGATGTCAGAGACCAGTTCGGTTCCGCGATTGTGCGGAAAGGTGATTTGGTCGAACTGGATTCTCTGGTCGAAGTCTTGGCCATGTGGTTTATCCCTGCGAGATGTAGGTGTCATAGACTGATGATTTGGACGTCTGTGAATAAGCGGAGTCACTTCTGCTTTCGACATGATCGCGCCAAGGCAGTCGACAGGCAAACATAGGTCTCCCGAATGAGATGTTTCAGGCGTGGATTTGTGATGTTGCGCGAGCTGAGGCAATGGATACCGGCTTCGCCGAGTGAGTCTTCCTTCGTCAGAATGACGATGCGGGAAGGATGAGCGTTATCAGCGGTATCGCGCAGCGGCAGACCTGTGTGTCTGCCTGAAGTTTGGCG
>JBBJOX010000228.1:0-5025 GCA_037724245.1 Thermomicrobiales bacterium
GGGTGTGGCGCAGTCCGGTAGCGCACCGGTATGGGGTACCGGTGGTCGGAGGTTCAAATCCTCTCACCCCGACCAAGATTCAGGATAGCGAGCGGCCTGGTGAGCGGGTCGTTTCGATCCTGACGCAGGGCGGTTCTGTTACCTGACCGAGAACGACGTACTGGTGACATCCTCGAATTTTTATCGACTCACAGAACGTGGATCGGCGGATCACGCCGGTCATGTATCGACTTCCATGGCAAGGTGGCCATGTGATGTCTTCGTCAGAGGATGACCGCAGCATGAATCGTGGAGCCGAAATAGCGTCACGATGGCGCATTATCATCGCCGACGATGAATCCCTGATTCGACTGGATCTGCGAGAGATGCTGACGCATCTTGGCTATGACGTGATTGCCGAAGCTGGAGATGGCAGAACTGCCGTTGATCTGGCAAAGAGATTGCGGCCGGATTTGCTGATCATGGATATCAAGATGCCCGATCTCGACGGGATTTCCGCTGCGGAAGAGTTGACCCGCGAACGGATTGCTCCGGTTGTCCTGTTGACGGCGTACTCGGATCAGGTGCTGGTTGAGCGAGCACGCGAGGCTGGAGTTGTCGGGTACGTTGTGAAGCCGTTTCGCGAGGCCGAATTGATGCCCGTGATCGAACTTTCCCGGGCCCGGTTTGACGAATTCCGAACTCTCGAGAAGGAAGTCGGAAGCCTCAAGGACGCGCTCGAAACGCGCAAGGTGATCGAGCGAGCCAAGGGCGTCCTGATGGAAGTGCACGGGTTGCGCGAATCCGAGGCATTCCATCGTATACGGAAGACGAGCATGGATGCTCGCAAATCGATGAAGGAGGTCGCTGAGGCGATTCTGCTGGCGCACGATATGGAAGCCTCGATTTCGGCGGGAGTGGCTGCGGGAGACGAGGATTCCGATGGTGACGATGCCACGCTGGGCGATGTTGCGATGCCGAGCGAAGCGTCGGCCACGTAGCCCTGTTCAAGGATAATTATGTAATTGAGCGCCAGTCAGACTGGCGCTTTTTTCGTGCGCGCGTGCGGGCCACCAGTTAGAAGTGAGAAAGCCCAGTATGGGTTGTGGCGGAATGGCAACCACGAGGGTTGCAATACCGATGGAGGATGGGCAGCCACAGGGCCACCATGAATCTAGCCGCCTGGGTTGGATTGGGGGCTGGGATCGGGGCTGGCCGAAGGATCCTGGATGGTCAGCTGAATTGTGCCGGGATCACTCGAAATAAGGGTGACGCCCTCGGGAACGGAGACCTCGATTTCGACCTCGTAGACACCAGGCGTGAGCTCAGCCGCGGAAACGCGAACTTTGATGTCGGCTGCCGCCAACGATTGAAGAACGCTTTGCGGCGCATCGATCGTGATGCTGACTGTCGAAACATCGACTTCGGCGACGAGTGCCGGATCGAGATCGACGATTTCAACTGGCAAGGAGGGAATTGTTTGTGAGGTGTTCGTCGTGTCCTCGATCGCAACCCGGACCTCGACCATGCCATCCTGTGGATCGACAACCGAAACGCCTTCGGGCAAGCCAACGATGGAAACCCGTTGGCTGACGCTCTCTGTAGCGCCTGAGATATCGACCGGGCTGGTGTTAACGATGAGGAGAGTTTCGAGAATTTCTTCCGGGCCGTCGACGAGGATCGTGTCTGGCACGGCAAATCGTTGCTGCACCGAGTAGCCTTCTGCCGGATTGCCCACGACATCCGGGATCACCGAGACGACCTTGCCTCGCGTTTCGAGTTCGACATAAGCCGAAACCTGATTCGGCAGAATCGACACTTCGCTGATGCGCTGGCCCACGGCATCCACTGCGTAGGGCACGAAGATATTCTGAAAATTGTCAGTTTGCTGGGCGACGGTAATTGGCAGCAGGATTCTCGAGACCCGACTCATCGCCGAGGATGCACCTGAGACGGTGACTTCGCTGACTCCAGGAGAGGCCTGGCGGATGAGTCGTGGATCGTCCACTTCCTGCACGCGCACGATTTCGAGCGGAAAGTTCTGCGTGACATATTCCTCGATCTGGATCTGGATTTCGCGAGGTTCGAGCGAGTCCGAATCGACACCACTGGGCTGGTTGACCGCGACGCGCTCGCGATACGTGCCCGGGGTATCGATATCGCTGAGATCTATCGACAAATCGAGATCTGACGATCGCACATCGTCGACTCGCGATTCCGGTCCGTTGATCGAGACACTGCCGTCGGGCAATCGCGTCACGAGGACGAGGGAGTCGGAGAGTCCGTTGACGGTTATCGGGATCGAGGAGAAGCGGGTTGATTCCAGCGGATCCTGAAGTTGGGTAACCCATCCCCAGAGGAGGGCAGCGAGGATCAGGGAGATGCCGAAGCGGAGAATCTGGATTTTGGTAAAGCGGGTGCGAAGGAAATCGATAATGTTCATGCGGGCATCTTCTGGGTCACGATCTCGTCGTTTCACGAGGTCGTGATGGTTTTGGGGCTGGTTTCCGGGTTGTTTTGGCGTCGCCGCTCGATTGAAAGAGTGTCGACAGGCCGGACAACGTGCTCAGGGCACGCTTGCCACTCCCGTTGTTGGATGATGCGCTGGACTTGTCAACTCGCAACAGTGTGCTCAGCACCCTGCGGAGTCGATCGGGGTCGAGGTTGCGAATAAGACGACCCGAATGGGCGACGGACATCTGCCCCGTTTCCTCAGAGACAACGACGGCGAGGGCGTCCGATTCCTCGGTTATGCCGATGCCGGCACGATGCCGCGTTCCAAGCTGGCTGGAGGCCGAAATATTGTCGGTCAGTGGCAGCACCACGCTGGCCGCAACGATCCGGGAATCACGGATCAGCACGGCGGCATCGTGGAGCGGAGAATTGGGGAAGAAGATGTTGATCAGGAGTTGGCGCGAGATTTCGGCATCGAGCGACACACCTTTGCTGGCGTAATCGGTGAGACCGGTTTCGCGTTCGATCACCATCAAAGCACCGTAGCGCAAGCGGGAAAGTTGGGCTGAGGCGCGGACGACTTCGTCGATCGCGAGTTCCTGGCTGGAGTCGTCGGCCGGAGTTGCGAACGGGTTTTTCAACCACGAGCCGGTGTGGCCAAGTTGTTCGAACGCGCGGCGGAGTTCTGGTTGGAAAATGACCGGAATAGCGACGATCAGGGCGGGCCAGATACGCTCGAGGATCCAGTTGAGAGTACTGAGTTCGAGCACCCAACCGAGGAGATAGAGGAAGACAAAGAGCGTGACCATACCGCGGATAAGCTGCAGTGCGCGCGTACCCTGAGCTACCCATAATAGCCAGTAGATGATGATGGTGACCACGAGAATATCGAGCACGACCCGGAAGTCGGCCATTCTCGAAAGAAGCCACCACAAGTTAGACATTGCCGACACCAGTTGACGTGGACAGATTCATCCTCGGAGCGTAACCGCGAGTAAGTGTACCACCGGATTTCGGCCCATTGGCGCACTATCCCGGGTCGCAATCAACGTCAGAGGACGCGGCAATTGCAGTGCCGTGTCACGCGTATCCTTTGGAACGCGGTAGTTGCGGGGATGGTTTCGGGTCAGACGCGGCGACTCCTGCGAAGCTTCGGTGCGTAACCTGGTCGGCGGTAATCCTGCGCATCGATCTGGATCCACTCGGTCAGACGGCTGTCCATGATTCGCGATGCGATCCGGTCGTCGATCTTGGCGAGATCTGTATTGGTTGTGATGATCGTTGGAAAACGCTCGGTATATCGATGATTGATGATCTGAAATAGTTTCTCGCGGGCCCAAGGTGTGGCATTTTCGGTCCCGAGATCGTCGAGGATCAGCAACTGGGCATTGCGAATCTGGTTGAACCGGTCGTCGTAGGCATGCTCGGCTTTCGGATCGAACGAGGCGCGAAGATGGTCGAGTAAGTCGGGAACGACGGCGAAGATGACTTCGAGGTTGTCCTGCTCCTTGGAGTGTTTGCCGATCGCGACGGCGAGGTGGGTTTTACCCACGCCGACAGGACCGGACAACAGGAGCCATGGTTTGGTTTTGCCGCGTGAGTAGGCGTAGGAGATGTCGAAGGCGTCTTCCATGCCGGAAACATGCTGATCGAAATCATCGAAGCTCGAATCGTGGAATGCATTCAGGCTTGATCGGCGGTCGAGGTCGCTCTCCTGCCGGTATTTCCGCTTGCTGATGGTGCATTGGCAGGCGATCAATCTGCCGAAATCAGGATGACCTACGGCAACGTCGGAACGGAGAAAACCGACATCGTTGCAGATGGTGCACTCAGGCTCCGGGATTGGCGGGGCAGGCACGGGGTTGGAGAGTTTCCGCGGTGCAACCGCGGGTAGGATGTCGCCAATACGTTTCATCTGAAATTATCCCCGAGAGTCCTGATCGGATCTCCCTTGCACGATCCAGTTCTCGAGGATCCGTGAAATGTATCGCCAGCTTCGACGATTGTACGCGACGGCTTCTCCAATCGCGTCTTCGATCCAGTCTGCCGGATAGTCTTCGATGGCGAGTCGGATCTGGTCGGCAAGCATCGGGGTCAGCGGTCCGATGTTCTGTTCATAGAGGCGGAAGGCGTTCGGGAGTTCCGAGGCGATGTCCGGGGGACGATTGTTCACCCAGACAACGGCCGGGGCATTGACGGCGCCACGAGTCATCGCTGCAAGCATTGCCCGGTTAACTGATGTGTTGACGTAATACCAGACGGATTCGGTTCGTTCGTTGGTGGCGATGAAGCGGAGGATGCAACCTCGCGACAGGGCGAGATCGAGACCAAGGGCGATTCGGCGGTCGGGCTCTCGCGGGCTGCCTTCTTCGCGCAGGGAAAATCGGAGATCCCGATCCTGCGCCAGCGCGTCTTCTGCGATCGGAGTTTCGAAGCCACCGCCGGATTGGGCGAGATGTCGAAAGATGGCCATGGTTACCTGAAGCTCATCGAGCGAGGTGATCCGGGGCAAAATGTCGCTGAAAAAGGCTCCCGGAATGTGGACGAGGTCCGGAGAATCGACGTTGAAGCCTCCGAATGAATCGGCCCGTT
>JBBJOX010000229.1:0-1473 GCA_037724245.1 Thermomicrobiales bacterium
GAGGAAATCAAGGTTCTGAAACGGCTTCCCGACAATGAGGCTGCGAGATTGGCCGATCTTGGAATTGATGGGTTCCTGAAAGGACTTTCCGGCGACGAGTTGAATGTCTGGGATCACTTCCAGCCCACGTGCACCATTTCCGGATTTCTCTCGGGGTACACAGGCGCCGGAAGCAAGACAGTGCTGCCTTCGACGGCGATGGCGAAGCTGGACATGAGGCTGGTGGCAAATCAGGACCCGTTCGATATCTACGAGAAACTGCGGAAGCATCTCGATGATCAGGGATTCAGTGATATCGAAACGGAATTGCTCGGTCCCGGATTCCCGGCACGGACATCGTTCCAGGCGCCGATTGCGAAAATCGTGGCCGATACCTATACCGAACTGTACGGGCAGCAACCAGTGATACACCCGACGTCACTCGGATCGGGACCGTGGTATCAGCTCTGCACGCAGTTTGGGATCGATGCATGCACAGCCGGTGTCGGAAATGCGAAGTCGCAGGCGCATGCACCGAACGAAAATATTCTGGTCGAGGATTACTGGATGGGAATCAAGCACATCGCCGCGATCATCGAGCGCTTTGCTGAGGACTAGACCTCGTCGTCGTGATGTGGCGTCGGGTCAACGTGACCCGTCTCATCCGACTCGGAGGACGCAACTGGCCGGTTATTGTTCGTTGTCTCAACGTTCTTAAGCAACTGTCTGTATTCCGATTCCTCGATCATAACGACCCTCCGATCTTCGAAGACTATCCCTTGCGGGCCGTCTGTCAACGCACGATCGAACAACCTTTCGAGGTCAACTAATTCAGGTTGCCCCAATTGATTCATGGGAATGCCTCCGATCTGAATATCAGTGTTTGTCGAAGTGGACTTATGGTCACAGACAAGCTGCTGACCATACGATTGAGACATACTTTTCGAGTCTTTTCCGGTTGCTGACTCGCTCCCGGAAGAATGGGCCGTTGTTCATCGCTGTCCTTCCTCCATCGACCTATTTGCCGCAGGTTAGGTCGGTAGAGGAAGGATGTCGGTCCGCAGTCACCGAATGTGCGAACCAGGCTTGTTACATAGATCAGGCTGATGTGACTTCGGGTTGTAGTTCTCGCGATTTCGAGTCGATGACGTCCTTTGCCAGTGCGAGAAAATCGGAGACGGGCATAGCGCCGAGATCTTCGCCAGAGCGGAGGCGGACGGCGATCGACCCAGCTTCGGCCTCGCGCTTGCCGATGACGAGCATGTACGGCACTTTCTGCAATTGCGCATTGCGGATTTTCGCTTGCATGCGCCCACTCGATTGATCGACCTCGGCGCGGAGTCCGGCGTCTTTCAACTGTTTCTCGACTTCCTGAGCGAACGGGACCTGATCGTCTGTGATCGGGATGATCGATGCCTGGATCGGTGAGAGCCAGACCGGGAAGGCGCCGGCATAGTGCTCGATCAGTCCACCAACGAATCGCTCCATGGATCC